>NZ_JBFLKT010000422.1:0-14307 GCF_040883305.1 Lutibacter sp. | reverse complement strand
ATTCTCAAAATAAGTAATGTTATGCTCATTATAATATACATCAGGCATAGTCTCCCTTCCAGCATAAAAAGAAATACTAGCAACAAGTAAAAGAACACTTGTTATAGCTACATAATCAGTTAGAAATCCCATTTTATAGCCTCCTTTGCATATCTAGGTGCTCTTGACAAATAGTGGGTTCTAGGCCTATTATTTTAAGTCTAATACAATTTGAGCAATTATTTACTTTAGCCCAATACCATTTAGGAAGATTTGTTTCCATTTTAGAACCTATCAATCAGCTGCTGAGCTGAAATATTTTTTAATTGTCTTCTTCTTGATTTAGTTAAAATAGTTAAGAAGTCTTCTTTTGTCTTTTGAATATCTGCTTCATGTATCAAAAGTCCTTTTTTTATAATTACTTTATTTTTCATTTTATTCCTCTAATATTAATGATGAAGGCACAAATAAATCCTGACCATCTTTAAAACAAATACCATCATAATACTCAGTATAATCATTATTAAATCTGCTAACTCCATCTATTACTCCTTGCTCTGCAAGTTTGGTTGTAACCATCTTTTTAGACTGAACTTTTAATTTATTTTTCTTGCAGTATTGAGTATATCTTTTAAAAAAATCAGTTTTTTTAACTTTTGAATCATAATTAAGCTCACATAAATCCAAAATAAAAGCATTTAAGCTATCTGATTTCCTAATCCATAAACTCATTACTTCCTGAGGAGTATATTTATAGCTAAAATCTTTCTTTTTAAGTAATCTTTCAAGACCATCTAAGGCATAATTCAATAAACCTTCCATTTCTTCTTTAGTTGTTATTTTTTCAATAATATCTACATCACGAATTTTATATTTACCTTTATCTGCTTCATCTTTACTATCATAATCTTTTTTGTTTATAAAAGTATAAGGAAATTCTAATAAAATCCATCTTTCCCAAAAAGCGTCTTTAGTATCTCTAGTAATAGGCAATTCATTCGCTCCAAATATTAATTTAGCATAATTAACAAAAAAAATAGGATTTTTGAACTTTCTAGGAGCAGTTATAGTATCTCTACCAGTCAAAGATTTTAAAACAGAAGTATTTTTTAGCTGCATACTATTTATATCTATGCTTATATTAGCTAATTTTCCAAATAAAGAACTAGTGGAAAAAGAGTCAGGGTTTTCAAAAGTTGTTGGCTGTAAAGAAGTTATGTTTTCTTCTCCTATAAATTTCTTCATTAATTCAGCTAATTTACTCTTACCATTTCTTCCATTACCTAAAAGCATAAAACATCTTTCTATTCTATAATCTCTTAATAAAAGATAACCAAAAATCTCCTGAATTACCTTAACATCTTTAGGCTCAACCAAATCAGCTATAAATTTCTTGATTTTAGGGCAATCTGCCTTAGGATTGTATCTAATTCCTAATTTACTAAAAAAAATCATTGCAGGATCAAAAGGAGATACTTTTCTAGTAAAGATATTTAATAAACCATTTTGAACAGGAACATAATCTAAAACATTACTATTAAAAAATTTCTGCTCATTTATATAATTATCAACTATTATCTTTTCTATAACTAAATTATAAATTTTAGAAGAATACGCCTTTTCCATAATAATTCGGCAAAATTCCATTATATAAGATTTACCATGAGGTTTGTATATTCCATTATCATACATCCATATCTCTTGGTTATCATCATTTCTAATAGCGTAAAATTTATTTACAGAATTTAGCTTATCTACTAACAATTCAGATACATCTTGATTTTTAGTAGTAGATTTAGCCTCATTTGAACTCAATATCTGAAAAATAAGTAATCTTATGCTTTCTAGTTCTTTTTGGCTATAATCAAACTTTTTCTGAGTACTCAATATTTTTAGATCAGGATTTCTAAGTATATCCTCTTCAAAATTATTAGCGTATTTCATATAAAAACTAGTTTCTTTATCTACTATTTTATAATCAAATTCATTTAGTGCTGCTATTTGATTATAATTAAGAGAATATATTATAGAAGTACCATGTTCTGAAACTTTTGGCCTAATTTGTTTTTCAGGAATATATTGAATAAGCCTCAGTTCTTTAGAAGTATATGATAAAATACCATGTAAAAGTTGTGCTTTTTGTGTAGAAATTATATTATCATCAAAAGGACAATGTATTTTTACTCCTACATCATCATGAACAATAAAATCTTTAGTTGTTGCTAAAAAATTAAACTGTAAGTAATCTTGTATTTTTTCGCTTGTTTTCGTTTCCAATGTTATTCCTCCTTTTTTTCAATCTTTTTAGCCAAAATTAGTAACCTATCCCCGGGTTTCCAATTTGCTCCATCTATTATTTGCTTAGGAATTGATATCCTGCAAACTCCATTAAAATCTATGATATCAACATAGAATTTTTCATAGTCAAATTCCATTTTAAATAATTTATTAACATACTTATATATAAATGTTACTAAAAAAAATAAATAAGGTTCATTTGTAGTTCGTGTAGTACATTTTCTTAGCCGTATAGGAATTTTTTTTTTCCTAGGACTTTCCAGAAAACGAGCTACACGACTACTCGTAGGAAAAATGGTGTATAGGTAAACATAAAATATGATACCAGTATAGGTTTTTGTGGGGTAACCCTTATTTCCTATGGAAAAACATAACATTTATATATAAGTAAGTATATGGATTTATTGGATGTGTTAAATAAATGTTTATTCAAAAATCCAATAAGAAAGGTTTTACAGTAGGATCTATTGTAGCTGTAGTAGTTGGTTTGATTATGATCTTAGCTGTTGCGTATCCAATTGTTACTGCAATTATAGCTAATCTAAGTCTAACTGGTACTGATGCTCTAGTAGTAGGATCTATCGGAACTTTACTTTTAGTTGGTGCAATTGTTCTTGTAACAAGATTGTACGGAGCTTAAAGTTAAGCCGAAAACCTTTGCGTAAACTGGAGATTCGCACCTCCAGCCTTTTTTACCATGATAAAAAAAATAATAGCTGCAATAATTCTTTTAACCCTTACTTTTTCTGTTAATGCAATAATGATTCTCCCTACTGGTAATAATTTTACAGAAACAGATACTCTTCAAAGTGTAACTGCAAGAAATGGTAACGTAAGTGCAACTGCTAACTTTACAGGCACTTTATTATATAAAGATAAAGATGTTTTAAGAAATAATGATTTACAATATACTTACTTTAATCGTAGAATGTGGATAGACCAACCTCTCGGATGGTCAGCATATCCAGCTCTCTCAGTAGGAACTGATAATACGGGAGGCGGTTATGAAAGACCAGACATAACTTTCAGACCAAATCCAAATGGTGGAAGCACATATTGGGGCGTTTCAAATGGTGGAGGTGGTTGTTACCCTGATTTTTTAAAATTTGACAGACTTTCTTCGGAAGGTCAAGAAATATGCGGTTTTGATTTTGCTTTGGATTCGTCAGGAAGCATAGACACAAACCAAAATATAGGACTTAGAGAAGATAAAAAAATAATGAGTAGAGAACATGGAGCTTTGTCTTATTGGGTAATATGGGATGGATATGATGGGGAGCTTGTTTATGAAAATGGTATTGATGTTGATATGTTTAAATATAATAATGGAGGTTGGAAAAGAAGGGATATATATTATTTAAGAGCTGTAGGAGATAATGAAGCAGATATGGAATGGGATTCAGATGTTGATATTGAATTTAACGAAGCAGATTTATACTTAGGGGAAACAGAACAAGTATTAATACATTATGATGGAACACAATTAGTTTTCGATACAAGTGGAGCAGGAAATACAACTGCATATTTTAGTAACGATATCTCCGCTACTGGATTTATTACAAGAACGTATGAAACAGATTTAACTGATAAAGAAGCATATATTTTAGTTAAAAATGCACTTTCAAATGAATATAATCCTGATGGAAGTTATAATCACGAAGCTTGGGGAGAATGTTACACTAAACTATCTGAAGAAGATACAACAAAACCTATTTATGCTGAAGAAGTAGTGGAAACTTCCTTTGAAGAATCAAAAGAACTTATTGCAACATTACCTGATGGAACTAAAGACTATAAAACAACATGGGGTAAAAAGAATGAAACAATATCAGTTTTACAAGGATATGAACAAAAGAAAGTAGATGGAGTTAATTTAGATTGTAAACAAGTAATGTTATCCAAATATAACAACTATATAGATTCGTATTTAAATCCTAAGGAAACTCCTAATGGACTTATGATTGATACTGATATTATTTCAGCACAAGCAATATATACTGAATCAAAAACAGTACATCCATCCACTAATTACGCTGATATATTCAAACAAGACATTTCTAAGAAAGAAACTCATTACGCAGTAAAGAATATAGCAGGATCGGATAGATTAGATGTTGAAGAAAGAATTGTAGCACTAGAAGGTGCTATGCAACAAATAATAACAGAAAGTTGTATCCACTACAAAGAATATAGTTGGTGTTTAAAATAAATTAATAAGAAGGTAATTAAAAAATGAATAAATTAATATTAATAGGATTTTTTTTAATGATGTTGCCTATTGTTTTTGCAGCCGACTCTTGTAGAGTAGATGATACTTGTACTTTATATGCTTCGGAGAGTGCTTGTCCATGAATAAAATATTTTTAATCGGATTGTTTTTGATTATTTTACCTGTAGTTTTTGCTGCTGATTCTTGCAGATTAAATTCTGAATGCACTTGGTATGCTGCTGGAAATGCTGCGACAAATAATGTTACAATAACGATTTATGATTTTAATAGTAATATTCTTTATAATAATCAAGAAATGACTTTATTAGCAAATGATATTTATTTTTTTACTTCTAATATTTCTGTAGAAGGTCAAGTAGTAGGAAAAGCTTTTTTTTATAATTCAACAGGACTTCAAGGAACATCAGAGGAAAGTAAAAACATATATACAGAACAATCAGAGGAAGAATTGAATATGATAGCAGAAATTTTAAATCCTTTTTTGATATTCTTAATAGGTGCAATATTGTTATTTATAGGTCTTAAAACAGATGAACGTGATGGATATATTTATCATATCTTTGCTGGAATTTGGTGGATGGGCTCTTCTGGAGCTTTATTCTTTATAGGAACTTGGATAACTGCAATATTTTTTATATTGTTAGGATTTGTAACAACCTTTTCAGGATTATCAAAATTAGGATCAAGATAAAAAATGGATGAATATATAGAACCAATAAGTCAAGTAGAGATAGAAGGCAGATTAATAGAACCTGCTATTCAAGGCAATGATATTAATGGAATTAATAGAAACTTACAACTTGGAAATTTAAGAGAAAGAGAATTATCTCGTTTACAATCATTAGAAGAATTTGCTATGGTTTTGGAGAAAGTTCCAGTATGTATGGGTGGAAATATTTTAGCGAAATGGGCAGAGGATGCTCGTTTTAAAAAACACCATTTTCTTGTTTTAAGTGGAAGTAAAAATGGGTTTGTTCGTACAATGTCTAGGACAAGTATTCAAGAAGCTAGTATGAATAATAATACTGGTGGTATTTTTAAAGGTCTTATGAGGCCTAAAAGGAGAGATTAATAATAATGGTATCAATAATAGAAGTAATAAGTAGTCCACTTTTTTTAGTGGTTTATATGTTTGCAGTTGTTTCAACAATAGTTTTAGGCCTTTCTTTTAAATATGCTATATTTGGAGTTAAAGCTTTTGTCAAAAAAATGTCTGGAAAGTATGGTTTGATGTTTTTAAAAATGCCGGGTGGAGATATTAAATTTCCTCCTTATTTTGTAAATATTGAAAAAACAGAGGTAACTCTTAAATCTAAAGGAGTTACTAAGAAATTTCCATATACTAGAACTGATTTTGATGAAGGAAGATTTTTTAGTTTTCCATATTGTATAAAGGATCATGATGATTGTATTAGATCATATGGTTTATATGGGCAAGTAACTAATTCTGATTTAAAACCTTTATATCATGTTGTCGAAATAGAAGGAAAAAAAATACAAACCGATATTCCTGTTTTAACTAAAGAAAAATCTTCAGGAGTTGTAGACCCTGAATTAATACATGGTATGATTAGTAAAGCTGGTATTTTAGATAATTTAAAAGAATTATTTGATAAAAACAAGATTTTATTATATGTTGTAATGGCTTCAATAGCAGTTAGTGTAATTTCTTTATATGTTGGGTATGAGAATTATTCTATGATACAACAGATGCAGCCAATGATAAATCAAATTGCTTCCAATGTAGCTACTAAAGCCGCTGAAGGAGTAACATCTGGAGCACTAATTCCTGCTCCATAAGGTAAAATAGAATGACAAAAATAGGAAAAGAAAAAAATATTAGTGGTTCAAGGACAATAGTCCTTCAAATTAAAGAAGATGGCAAAAAGCTAGACGAATTAGAATTACCTATGCAGTTTTTATCTGGTAATTTACTTAGTTTAAATGTAACTGCTTTGTATTTACATGAAAAACTAGATGTAGCACATAGAAAGCTTAAAACAACATCTCAACTTATTCAATTTGTAAGAAAACACACCTAAGATGGCAGAACCTATAAAGAAGAATATAATTGCAGTAGATTGGGGTATAAAAGAAGCTCCTAAGTACTTGTGGTTTAATTTAACTGAAAAGCAAGTTACATTCTTAGAATATTATAATAGGGGAAATAATCACCCTAAAATAAGAATGGATTATCAAATTGCATTATATTCTCTTTATGCTTCTGTCAGATATTTTTTTAAGCAGTATTTAGTACAACATAAAAAAGAAGAGGCTATTTCACTTTATGATTCTCTTGCTTTTGATAAAACTATTGATCCTAAAAAATTATTAGTTTTAGATAATGATTTTAGAGAATGGCTATTTGAAGAAGGTCCATTTAGAATTTCAGAGCAAACAGTTCAGTATGAGGATTATATTGATAAAATAGATCACGATAATATATAATGATAACTAATAATATGTTTTTGCTAAAGCAAATACTAAAAAAGGATTTAGATGGTGCTGCTGGGCTTAGAAGCAAAAATAAAGATAGAGTTGTTGCTATAACTGGGGAAGAAGGCTTAGGTAAATCTAATTTAATACTTTCTATGTTTGATTATTGGTATGGTGAGCTTTTAGGATTTGATTTAGAAGATACTTTAATTAAATATTTAGGTTCAAATAAAATTGAATTTATTACTGCATTATATGAGTGTAGCAGTAATGAAAGAAAGTATTATATGGTAGCACATGATGAAGCAGGAAAGGACTTATACTCAAGAAAAGCTATGAGTTCTTTTTCTTCTGATTTAAATGAAAGTTATCAAGTAATTAGAGGTTTAAATCTTTGGACTGGACTTGCTATTCCAAGTATTATGGATTTAGATTCTTTTTTTAGAAAAAGAAGAGTAAGATATATGATTCACTTTATAGGTGAAGGAAAATACGCTTTTTATTCAAAAGCAAAGGTAGCTATGCTTATCCCTGAGCTAAAAAAACAATCTGATAAAAATGCAAGGCCTGATCCTATGAAATGTAAAGATATTCAGCCAGATTTTATTGAAACATTTGCTCCATATAAAGGGCCTCTCCTTAAACCTTACCTCAAAAGAAAAGAAGATAACATGAAAGACTCAGTAAAAGATATGTATGATAAATATGTTACTCAAGAGGCCAGAGAAGGTGCTGGACTTAATGTTCCAGAATATCAGAAAAGAGCTGAAGAAGTATATAAATTAAGGGATAGTAACCTTACTTGGAAGCAAATATCTCAAAAAACAGATATGTCTTTCCTTACTTTAAAAAAAGCATATAATTTTCATAAAAATAAAATTGAAGTACTTGATGCAGTAGGTAAAAGTTCATTTAAAGCATCAAACTAACAGATATGATTAACAGATGTGTTAATCAGTTTTGTAAAGTGTATAGTTATGTCAGTATAAAACCATACTATACGGAATTAAAGTGGCAGAAAATCAAAAAAATTATATAATAAATAGGACTTTACTATGTTTTGAGCTAGTTTTTTACCTATTTGTCCTATTTTTCTTCTTAGAATTAATGTATATTTCTAATTATTACCCTCAATATCTTAAATATAATCCTAATCAAGTACTTAATATAGATGAACCTGTATTAAAAGATTGTAAAGAAGGCTTTTATATCTGTGAAGAAGAGTGGATATATCCTAAGGAACCTTATTTAAAAGTAAAATACCCTATACTATACTGGCTTATTAATAATCAAATAAACATAGCTGTAGTTTATGGCATATATTTTTTATTAACTCAAGGTAAAAAGTTTAAAAGGATTCTTATTAATATATTTAAAAAAGTCAAGGAGTTAAATGATGTCAAATAAATTAGCTTATTATGATCCTCAAAAGGATATTATTGTTAATGCTGCACCCTACACCTATTCATGGTTTCACGAGAAAAGGCACCAAACCCAGTATAAATCTTCTAGATTGCCTGATATTGCTGATACTATTGGAATGTATGTATATACTATTTGTGGTTTTATAAGCCTTATAGGCCTCCCTTTAGGTGCGTTTACTTTAGTTTTTTTAATGAATGGTCTATTCGTAACACCTTACGTTTTATTTTGTATGTTTTTAGAAATAGATGCTTATATATTTGGAACTATTAATTATTTTAAATACAAGAAGGAGAATAAATATGAATGAAAATAAATATGTTTTTGCAGTATATGTTAAGAAGTTGCCTATACCAGAAGCAAAGACTACAAAGGATAAAATTACAAGAAGAGCTTTCTTAGCTATACAAAATACAGTTTTTGATACAGTTTTCAAAAATTTAGGTGGAGAAAAGCCTCCTGGCCATGAAATAGATGGAAGCATATATTTTGAAGCTGATAAAGAAACTTGCATTAAAAATGAAAAAGAGTTTTGGGAAACAGGTACTGTGGATATAATTGATAAGGCCAGGGCTAATATTAGAGCTAAAAGATATCCTAAAGCAGTTAGATCAGGATTAATCAAGTTAGTAGAAAAGAATAAGGATGTAACTGATATGTTTAGATTATTTTGCGGGTACTTCCAAATAGTAATTTCAACAAAGGTAGATACTAAAACTGGTTTCTTTGAAAATAATAAAAATGCAGATTATTTCTTAACCCAGAAAAAATAACCTGAAAAGGACCTTAATAGTGCCTCAAAAGAGTAAAATGTTGCGTGGTTTGGTATAAAATACGAAACATTTAAATATAAGTATGTACATAGTATTAGTATGAACAAGCAAAAAGAAGCAAAAAATAAAAGAGAATACTTAGAACAAGCTGATCCAAAGATTGTTTTAGGTTTGGTGGGCTACTATGAAATGGAGTGAAATTGAGTACTGGAACTCTAGATCATATGGTTCGGCTTACAAAATTAAAAAATTTCAAGTTATGTTAGCTATTATCATAATTTGCACGATTACTCCATTTACTAATTGGATTATTCCTATTGCAGGAAAGAAAGTACCTAGTACTATTATGTATAGGTATTAATTACACTCAAAATTGGTCGTTTGAGAGGGGTTTGCTTGTTTTCTCCTTCGTTTTTCCTCTAAGGTCTGACCAGCCTTTCCCCTCACCTCTTAGAGGAGTTGTAAGGTACCACCTAGTTCTCTGCAGCTCCTCGCTTTTATTATTATGAAAAAAGATACAAAACTTCAAAAGGTTTCTAATGAAATTTTAGGAATAATTAAGAAAAATCAGTTTAATCCTGCTCAAGTTAGATATATCTTTAAGCTGGTAAGACAAAAAGGGGGGTATCAAGTACCTAAAGTACCAAAAGCATTACCTAATTATCTTTCTCCAGCAGAAATATATCAATTATTACAAGTAACAGAAGATTCTTTTGATCATTTACTTATAGAATTTCTTTTAAAGACTGGTTTAAGGATATCAGAAGCAAGAAATATTATGATTCAAGATATAGATTTTAGTATGCAGCAAATAAACGTAAGAAAAGGTAAAAATTCTAAAGATAGAACTGTTACTTTGCATCATTCCTTAGTTAATACTCTTAGAATGTATATTAATGACAGAAAGGGGTACCTTTTTGTTAAAAAAGATGGTTTGAGATATAGTGTTAGAGCTTTACAGTATAGAATTAGTAAAAATATAGAAAAATTGGGATCGAGTAAGAAATTAAATACCCATAGCCTAAGGCACACCTTTGCTACCTATTTAAGGCTTCAAGGAATGCCTTTGCAGGATATTCAAGTAATATTAGGCCATAGTACAATAAAAACAACAGAAATATATGCTAAAATGGTCCAAAGTGTGGAAAGTAGGGAAAAGTTCCAGCAAATAATGGGATTTTAGCTTATTTAAAAAAATTATTTAATTCATTTCCCTGCATAGTTTTTTTTGGCTTTACTTTATCTTTAATATTCATATTACTTTGTCTTAACTTAAATAAAGCTTCTTGTTGCTTTAATTTATTATTTTTAGCCTTTTCTCTCTTTATTTGTTCTTCTATTGAAAACATCTTTTCGGTTTTTTTAGCAAATGTCTTAAACCCACTAATAACCTTTTCCTTTTTAGTAGGTGCCTTAGCTTTTAAAGAAGCTATTGATCCTCCTTTAAGTCTATTTTTTCTAGCACTTACATATTTTTTATTATTCATCATAATCACCTTAAAATTATTTTAATTTTCTTTTTTATATCCCGTATCATTTTGTCGGTTGCTAGTTCCATTTCTTTGTTGTAACTACCTATATCTTTGGCTTTTTTAACCTTTTTCATATACCTTTGTCTATTATTTTTCTTCATCTTGAAAATATTTTTGAAAATATTACTGCTGTAATAAATCCTAATATGATTATTATATAGGGAATTATGCTATCAGTACCCTCGAAATTTGCTATCGCCATTATTGAGAAAGGCATAGCAGTAAGTATAATAGATGCTAAAAAATCTTGAGTTATTACAAAGAATACTACAAGTATAACTATTGCAGCAAGGCCTAGTATTACCCAAGCATTTCCAAAGGAACTAAGCATAGCACTAAATATTGTATTTAACATATTGCTCATAGTTGTCTATTCCCCACAAATTCTATTATAGCTAAAAAGTACATAATTGCTAAAGGTGCAGCAATCATAAGCTTTACTATTGCTGTCATCTGTAAAGATACAATTACTGCCAATATAGGTAAAGGTGTAAGTAAACTTACTGCACTTACTAATAGTTTAAATACGTCAAAGAATCCTGCTCCTGCATCGGAACCCTCATTTGCTCTTGTAAGTTCATCTAAAGCAGTATTTGCTTCTCCAGTATAAACTGATCCTACTTCAAGTGTTTCATTATCAACACTCAAAAACGTATTTATAACAGGAGTATAGCCAACTATATTTAAGTTTGCTTCTGCTATAAATATCATAACCATAATATTTATACATACTGTTAATAATATAATAAATTTTCCATTCATATTTGGGACCTCGAAATTATAACTGCTACTGCAAGTACAAAGAATAAGCCTATTATTCCTAAATAAGTTATTGGTAAAAATAGCCATGCAAAGAATAGTCCAAATAACATAATAGGAAATATAATAAAAACATTACGCATAAATGGAACTGCAGCTAATATAATGCTTGTAGCAATCCAAGCAAATAACCACATAACCACTCTTTGTCCATCTGAGTATTGTTCTTCTACTAAATCTCTTATTCCATAAAGATTATCTACTCTATCTCTCTCACCTAAGACTAATAGCTTTTTCGCAAGGCAATACTCACTATAACCATCTTTTTTGAAACAAAAAATAAATTCTATTGTAGAATTAATTTTGTTTGATAAATCTAAAGATAGTGTAAGTAATTCCCCTCCAGTATTCGTGCTTGTATTTACATACGTTTGAATAAGACTTCCTGAGCTATTATATTCTCTTATAATAAATCTGGAGGCATATAAACTACTTAATTCATTATCAGGACTACTGACACTCCAATTAAAAATATAGCTTCTATTGTATATTAAAACCCCTTTACCAGGATCATAAGAGTACAATATCCGATTAAGTTCATTATCGAAATCTGTTTGAATTTCATCTTGTAATGAAAAAGTATAAGATGTAGTAAGAGGATTATTTACAACAAAACTTCTTGTAGCGTAGTTATCTTTAGAAATCTCAAAAAAGTGTCTTTTCTCTATATCTAAAGGTGCCGTTATACTTCCAGTAATATCTGTTAGTTGATCTTCTATCTTTGTTTTAGTTCCATTAATATAAACAAATATCTGAATCCTTGCGGAATCAATATCATAACCTCTTGAATCAACTATTCGTATAGTAACATCTTGAACATTTATATTTGTAGTAGGCTGCAAATAAATATTAAGCTGACTTGAAAAGCCTTGACTCGTATCAAATCTCAAAACTCTACTCTCATATCCTGTTGTGTTGAAAACAAGCCTATATATATCAGTCTCATTTATTCCAGTTATAATTCCAGTACCATTTATCAAAGTAAAATTCCTTTCAGTAGAATTATCTTGAATCAAAACATCTATATCTTGCTCTATCTTATCAAGAGTTATCTCATTAAAAACAGTTATATCTAAAGATTGAGGTACTAAAGTTATATTCTGTGTAAGATTATCGTCAGTTAAAGTTATTTCTGCACTCTTATAAAGACTATTTTGCTGACAAAAAAAGGTTAAATTTGTTACAAGATACGTTGAAACATTAAAAGAAGATCCATTATATTCATCATCATTATATATACAGGCCATACTTGTTAAATTGCCCATATCATTATATATTTTAACTTCTTTATTTACTAAACTTGGAAGCTCTGCAATTAAATTAGTTGAAGTATTATAATCAGTATAGTTAATCTCAAAATAACCAGCTTTAGAAATAGATATATTAACAAGAGTAGTATAATTTATAGGCGTAATTAATTGACCATCTGTAACATTATAAATAGTCCCATTTAGATCTACATCAAACTCATTAATTATAAAAGTATCATATTTATCTTTTGCAGTTATAGTAAAGTTATCATAACTAACAAAGGGATAGGTAATACCTGTTCCTCCATTCAATAAATCAGTCCTGTCTTGGTTTGTTAATGCTTTAGCAAAATATGTTAATTCATCTACCTTTATATCTCCATACCTTTGAGCATTAGAATCAGGTCTTTTTGCTATGAACGAACTAACTCCCGAAAAATCTGTTACAGACACTCCTCCTGCTGAAGTAACTAAAACATTATTTACATATAAATATGCATTAGACCCATTTACAACAATAGTAACCATTTTCTTTTGTCCAGCAGGAATATAATTTTCATTACCATTTAATTCTACTGCTCCTGTTGCACTATTACCAGTTGGTCGTATAAGTAACTCTAATCTATTTGTTGCACCATTCCTATGGTCATATGATAAGTATATTAAAGACTTAGTTGAATCTAATCTTCCAAGAGATACAAAAGAATTTATATCAGCGTGGTCTGTATTTGCAATATAATTATCAACTTCAATCCAAAAATTTATACTTGCTACACTTGTTGTTCCTATATCTGTACCTAAGCTTGTAGGTAATACTAAATAATCATTAACTCCATCAAAATCTATAGCTTCATCTATGATTCCCGCACTTCCAGTAGTAAAAACTGCTCCTGTAACAGTACCATCATTTGTATCATGACTATCTGATGCGTTAGTATCAAGTGTATAATGAGAAATTAAATCTGTAGTAGTAATTGCACTTGCAAAACTACTTAAAAGAAATAACATTAATAAAAAAGTAGATAATTTTTCAAACTTCATCCAAACGCACCTCCAGAAACCATAGTCATAACTAAAATAATAAGACTAAGCAGAATAAACATAAACCACATAATAGGGCCCAAGCCAACTAAAATAAGTCTTCCAAAAATAGAATCAGAAGGAGCAGAATCTAACGCAGTTTCTTTTGAACTATCAATTAAAGGAGATAACCAAGCTAAAATAAATCCAGATACAATAATTACAATCATTATATATACAACTTGTCCTAATTGAGCTTTAGTATTCATAGTTTTATTCTTTTAAATCTTTGTTTAAGTAAACCTTTAGCAGTAATCCCTCTAATCTCACCTAAAGTATCAATTCTAAAGCTATTCTTTTCTATGTAAGACCCCTTTTTCTTTCTAAATTTACTATCTGGAGTAAAAGGTACGTTAATTGGTTTTCCTGCCTTTTTAGTGCTTTTCTGTAGCTTAAACTGAGCTGCAGAACTGTTATCAGTAATAAATTTACCAAAGTTTAAAGCATTCTGTCTAGTCAGAGGATTTGTATTTAATTTTTTGAATTTT
>NZ_JBFLKT010000060.1:0-7101 GCF_040883305.1 Lutibacter sp. | reverse complement strand
CATTTGGTAAATGTAAATGCAGCATATCTTTCAAATGCACCAACAATTAGAACCGCATTTTCCAACTCTAGAGTCAATAATAATATAACTCCAAATCTTACCAGTGAAAAAGTGAGTGCAGGTGATGTAAATTATATTTTTAGAGGTCCCAAAATACAAGCTAGAGCTACTGCCTTTTATACAAATTTTGCAGATGCTATAGAAACATCGTTCTTTTTTGCTGAAGGATTATTAGGAGATCAAGCGGATTTTGTAAACGAAATTATTACAGGAGTTTCCAAAAAGAATATTGGAGCAGAATTAAGTTTTGAATATCAGGTTGTTCCATCCGTAAAATTAATTGCAGTTGGCTCATTTGGTCAATTTACGTATAATAATAATCCACAATTGTATTTGCAATCGGAAAGTTTTGTTGATGAAAACAGCGATTTTGGGACGGCTTATTTAAAAGATTATCGTGTTTCTGGAACACCACAAGAAGCCTATTCATTAGGTTTTGAATACCGTGATCCAAACTATTGGTGGTTTCAATTAAATGGAAATTTGTTACGAAATAATTATTTAGATATATCACCTTTATTAAGAACCGATAATTTTTATACAGATGCAGATGGAGTTCCTTTTTTGGATGATGAAACTGGTGTTGAGGTGACTCAAAATCAGGTTGATGCCTTGTTAAAACAAGAAAAATTTGAGGAAGCTTTTTTATTGAATGCAGTTGGAGGGAAATCTTGGAAAGTAAATCAATATTACGCAGGTTTTTTTATTGGAATAAATAATGTGTTGGGTGAAGTTTTTAAAACAGGTGGTTTTGAACAATCTAGAAACGCAAATTATCCCGAATTAAAACAAGATAAACAATTAGAAAAGCCAATTTTTGGTCCAAAATTCTGGTATGGAAACAAAGCTTCGTACTATTTAAATTTTTATGTAAGATTTTAAAAATAACGCCATGAATATATTAAAGAAATTAAAATTTAGCGCATTTACGTTACTTGTAATAAGTATGTATTTGGGTTGTGTAAAAGACGACGGATTTTCAACTCCAAAAGTGGATTGTGTTGCACCTGAAATTAGTGCAACCAACACCATTGCTCAGGTAAAAGATATGTACACTTTTGGTGGCGCAACAAAAATAGAAACCGATGTTATTATTGAAGGTTATGTTGTTTCTAGTGACAAATCTGGTAATATTTACAAATCACTTTCTATACAAGACAAACCAGAAAATCCGACTGCTGCAATTAAGATTTCCATAGATCAATCGGATATTTACACAACCTACAATGTTGGGCGAAAAGTGTATGTAAAATTAAAAGGTTTGGCTGTTGGATATAGTTTTGGAAGTATTCAAATTGGAAAAGCAGCTGATACAGAATTAGGAAGAATTCCTGCCTTGGAAGTTAAAGACCATATTATTCGTTCTTGTGAAGTTGTTGAAATTACACCAAAAGTTGTAACTATTGATGAGTTGAATGAAACTATGCTAGAAATGTTAATTCAAATAGAGAATGTACAATTTAAAACCAGTGAACTTGGAAATTCGTATGGAAATATTAAAAATTCAACAACTGAAAATAGAACTTTAGAAAGTTTTAATAGCAATTGTAATTTAACTGGAGAAGTACAGCTTAGAAATAGTGGTTATTCCGATTTTAAAAACCAATTATTACCAGAAGGAAAAGGAAGTGTAATCGCAATTTTTAGTAATTATTATGAAGATTTTCAATTGTATATTCGAGATACAGAGGATGTAAAATTTACTGAAGCCAGATGCGATTATTCCAACGTATTAACTCCAAATAGTTCACTTTTAGAGATTACAGCAATGTATCAAAATGGTTTGGTTGAATTTGGAGTTGAAAATAATTATGTTGTTGAAGGTTATGTAGTTTCTAGCGACGCATCTGGAAATTTTAAAAACAGGTTAATTATTCAAGATGCTGTTGAAAACCCGACTGCCGGTGTCCAATTATTAATCGATAAAGATTTAATTTTTGAAGCATATAATAGTGGAGACAAAGTTTTTGTAAAATTTGACAAACTTTATATGAATAAAGTTGATGGCGTTTTAACAATTGGTTATCCAAAAGGAACTGGAATTACAAAAATTGAAACTTCTAAAGTTGGAAGTTTTATTTTTAATAGTGGGGAGAATTTTGCGATTACACCAACTGAGATTTCAATATCTGATATTAATAATTCAGCATACAAAAACACATTAGTAACTGTAACTGATGTTCAATTAACTGTAAATGAATTAGGAAAAGCATTTGCATTTTTTACGGGTGTTAATGATGGAATTAGAACCATAGAATCGTGTAACGAGCCAATTAAATTAGGAGTGGCTACAAGTGGGGAAGCTACTTTTGCAAATGAAAAATTTCCTGAAGGTAGTGGCGCAATTACAGGCGTTTTAACTTCAAACTTAGAATTAAGAAAAATTGAAGATGTTGCATTTACAGACGCTTATATAGAGTGTCCTATTATTATACCTAAAATAATGATTACCGAAGTTGCCGATCCAAAAAATAGTGTTTCTTCAAGATTTGTTGAATTGTACAATGCTGGCGATTCAGAAATAGATTTAACAGGCTGGAGATTGAATAAATATGTAAATGGAGCAACTACCGCTTCAAGCTCTCCGGTTGTATTTTCTGGGATTATAATTCCGGTAGGTGGTTTTGTTATTATTGCAAATACTGGATTTGCAGATATGTTTTCTTTAATTCCAAATATAGAATCTACTTATATTTCGGGAAATGGAGACGATGTTTACGAATTGGTTGATAATTCTGAAAACAGAATAGATGTTTTTGGTGTAATTGGCGAAGATGGAAATGGTACAAATTGGGAGTATCTAGACGGACAAGCAATTCGAAATTTAGACATAAATGAGCCAAATAAAATATTTACAATTAGTGAATGGAGTTGCTCTTCAGATGCTAATAACATTTTAATAACCAACCCAAATACGCCGAAAAATGCTCCAAATGGATTTTCTCCAAATTTAAGATAATTTTAAAAAATAACTCAATAGCGTTAATAAAAAAAGTGAAAAATACGATATATAATTTTTCGTTCATTTTGAATTAAACTTTTTCATCTCCAAAAAACCACACCATAAAATGTCATTAATTTGACTAATTCAAAAGATGAAAATAAATAATAAAATCCCTATCGCAAAGTTAATAATAACAACTTTTATAGCTAAAATAACAGCCTATTAAATTACCATTTTTTTATTTTTTAAAATAGTGTTTTAAATTTATTCCAATTTGCATATATTAATACAATATTTAAAACTGCAACTAAAGCAGCTGGAGCAATGGTTGAAATATCAAAAACAATATGAAATAATACAATATTTACTGAAATAGGAACCAACCAAACTAAAGCTAAACCTTTCCATTTATTAATTAGTAATAAGAGCCCTGGAATTATTTCTGAAATTCCAATTAATGGCATCATATATCCTGTTGTAATTAAAGCGGCCATAAAGCTTCCTTCTGATGGAGCATCCATTGGCATAAAATTTAAAAATTTATTTGCTCCAAAAACCAATAATATTAGCCCAAGAAGCATGCGTAAAGCAATTGTTAATTTTGAATTCATGATAAAAAGTTTTAGTTATTAATATGTCAATTAAGTCGTTAAGATACGTTATTAATTACAGTTGTAACTTTTGTTACGCTTGTTTTGTAAGATTTTGTGTCACTTTGTCGTCAAATACAATGGTATAGTAATTGCTATATTAGAAATATTAAAATTAAAAAAAATGACAGAATTATTAACAAAAGAAACTTTTTTAGAAAAAGTTTTTAATTTCGAAAAAAATAAAGAATGGAAGTTTGAAGGAGATATACCTTGTGTAATTGACTTTTATGCAGACTGGTGTGGTCCTTGTAAAGCAGTTGCTCCTGTTCTTGAAGAATTAGGTGAAGATTATAAAGGAAAAGTAAATATATATAAAGTTGATACCGAAGCAGAGCAAGAATTAGCTGCTGCTTTTGGAATTAGAAGTATTCCTTCTATTTTATTCGTTCCAAAAAATTCTGAACCTCAAATGGCGCAAGGTGCTTTACCAAAACACCAATTTGAGCAAATTATTAAAGATGTTTTAGAAGTTTCAAAGTAAACCTCAAAAAACCTCAAAAAACCCCAAAAAAAGAGCCACTCGTAGAGTGGCTCTTTCATTATAAATCTGTGTAATAAAATTGTTAAACCCAAATTACCGCTATTTCAATTTTCAATTTTCAATATTTTTTCAGAGTTTTTATTTTTCATCCAGTAAAAGGGAGGTTTCTTGGTGTTGTTATTCTTACCAATATTTAAAATAATAGAAAACTCGTGTGATCCATTATTGTAATTAGAAAGGTTCGAAGTAATAGCATCATAGGTATAACCAACTTTCAAATTATCAGTTAAACGCAATTGAAAAAGCCCTGAAATTGATTCATCAATTCTATGCGAGATTCCAAACTCTAATTTATCAAGCCACAATATACTTGCAGAAATATCTGTAGAAAGTGGCGCTCCATCAACACCTCTTAACATAAAAGAAGGTCGTATTTTAAAATCGTCACTTAAATCAAATACATAGCCTGAAGAAAGATAAAATATCATTTCATCAGAAGCGCTAGACACAACCGCATTACTTTTATTATAGTGTTTGGTTTGTAAAATATTTACTGTTGACAAACTTGCATAAAACCGATCTGTATAATAAAAAATACCTGCACCCATATTTGGATTAAATTCATTTAAGTTTTCACTGAATAAATTATCATTTTCAATTCCTAATTCTAATAGATCAACATTTAAAAAACTACCTCCGGCTTTTATACCAAAAGCCATTGTAGCAGATTCTCCCATATGAATTGAATAAGAAAAATCGGCATATACGTGAGTTTCACTTAATACAAATACCTTATCGTTTACAATAGAGAGTCCTAAGCCAACATTTTTACCAGCAGGCCCGTGCAAAGACAGACTTTGGGTTTCTGGACTACCAGCTTCACCAGCCCATTGACTGCGAATATTAGCCGTAGCTGTAAACAATCCGTGACTACCTGAGTAGGCAGGATTGATTAAGCTAAAGTTGTTGTAATACTGCGTGTATAAAGGGTCTTGCTGTGCAAAACCTTGAATACTTATTGCTAAAACTATTGCAAATACTATGTTTTTAAATATATTTTTCATTTTCATTTTTTTCTTAATAATTGATGTATAACCAGCCTTTAACTATTTTACTACCTCCATTAACACTAAGTACATAAAAGTAAGGAGCAGCAGGTAATTTCCGATTTTTCCCAGAGGAAATACCATCCCAATAATTTTGATAATTATTGGATTCATAAACCATATTACCATATCTGTTATAGATTTGAATGCTGTTATTTGGATATTTATGAAGTCCTGAAATAATAAACTCATCATTAGTTCCATCTCCATTAGGAGAGAACCCTTTTGGTATTTCTAACTCACCACTATCGCAAATATCACCAATTCCATTACGGTCTAAATCCGTTTGATCAGGATTCGCAACAGTTGGACAGTTGTCAATGTCGTTATTAACGTTATCACCATCTAAATCAAGGTCACAACTATCAGCAATACCATCGTTGTCTAAATCATCAGAAGTAAAGGTTACAACAGCCATTTCCGAAGCGGTATTTCCATTAGTGTCAACAACCGTTAACGTTACAGTAATGTCGCCTAAATTTGGACAGCTAAACGAAGTTTGATCTAAACTTAAAGAAGCAATTCCACAAGCATCAAAACTACCATCATCTATGTCTTCAGCTGAAATGTTTGCGTTACCATTGCTATCCAATTCAACTGAAATATTTTGAGTTACTACAATTGGCGCTACCATATCTTCAACAGTAACAATAGTAGTACACATACTTGTATTACCACTAGTATCAGTTACCGTAAGCGTTATTGTGTTTTCTCCAATTGAAGTACAATCAAAAGAAGTAACATCAATACTAATTGATTCAATACCACAATTGTCAGAAGAGCCATTGTTTATATCTTCAACAGAAATACTTGCACTTCCAGTTTCATCCAATTGAATTTTAAATGGAGCTGCGCAATTTGCTAAAGGAGCAAAGCTTTCTTTAACAATTACAACTGCAGTAGCGTCAGCGCTATTTCCATTAACATCGGTTACGGTAAGCGTTACATTAGTATCACCAACATCGGCACAATTAAAAGAAGTAACATCAATACTCATAGATTCAATACCACAATTATCAGAGGAACCATTATTAATTTGGTCTGATGTTATTGAAGCGTTTCCATTAGCATCTAGTTCAACAGTAATGTTTTGAACAATTACAGTTGGAGCAAGATTATCTTCTACAGTTACAATTGCAGTTGCAATTTCACTATTTCCATTAATATCGGTTACCGTAAGTGTCACTGTGTTTTCACCAAAATCGGCACAATTAAAAGAAGTAATATCAAGACTCATCGATTCAATTTCACAATTGTCAGACGAACCATTGTTTATTTGGTCAGCAGTGATTGTTCCTGTTCCATCAGCGTCTAATTGAACGGTGATATTTTGAGTACTTACTGTTGGTAACATCTTGTCTTCTACAGTTACAATTGCAGTTGCAATTTCACTATTTCCATTAACATCAGTTACCGTAAGTGTCACGGTGTTTTCTCCAATAGTTGTACAATCAAAAGAAGTAACATCAAGACTCATCGATTCAATTTCACAATTGTCAGACGAACCATTGTCTATTTGGTCAGCAGTGATTGTTGCTGTTCCATTAGCGCCTAATTGAACGGTGATATTTTGAGTACTTACTGTTGGTAACATCTTGTCTTCTATAGTTACAATTGCAGTTGCATTAGCACTATTTCCATTCACATCGGTTACTGTAAGTGTCACGGTGTTTTCTCCAATAGTAGCACAATCAAAAGAGGTAATATCAAGACTCATCAATTCAATTTCACAATTGTCAGACGAACCATTATCAATTTCCTCGGCTGTGATACTTGCAGTACCGTTAGCATCTATTTGTAAGGTGATGTCTTGTGCAACAACCGTTGGCGTAATGCTATCTTCTACAGTTACTATTG
>NZ_JBFLKT010000059.1:0-12695 GCF_040883305.1 Lutibacter sp. | reverse complement strand
TTGCATCCATTTTCCCTGAACTTTTAAAACCTGTTCAATAACGTCGCGCACACAACCAGTTCCTCCTCTTTTTTGTGAAATATATTTTGAAATATCTTGAATTTCAGGAACTGCGTCTTTTGGACAACAAGGTAATCCTACCATTTTCATAACAGGAAAATCCGGAATATCATCACCCATATATAACACGTTTTCAGGATTGATATTGTTTTTAGTGAAATAGTCTTCTAATTGAATGGTTTTAGTATGTGTTCCCAAATAAATATCGGTGATTCCTAAACCTTCTAAACGCTTACGAACACCTTCATTACTTCCTCCAGAAATAATGCATACATTATACCCAGTATCCACAGCAGTTTTAAGCGCATAACCGTCCTTAATACTCATATTCCTAATCAATTCTCCGTTTGTAGTTATGGTAATAATACCATTGGTTAAAACACCATCAACATCGAAAATAAAGGTGTTAATTTGTGGCATTATTTCTTTATAACTTTTTTCCATAAGTGTTGTAAATAGATTGGGTGAGCAATTTATAAATTTCTTTTTGATTTTTAGTTAACATTGCTTCGTGTTTTTTTAATGTTTTAGAGTCATTTCTCTTTGCAGGACCCGTTTGAGCATCAAAAGGACTTAAAGTTTCAATTTTTAAAGCAGTTTCTTTAATTATAGGGTGTAAAATTTCAAAAGGAATGTTATTATCTTTGCAAATTTGATTGCCAATAAAATATAAATGATTTACAAAATTATTGACAAAAACGGCTGCTACATGTAAATTTTTACGTTGTTCAGAATTAATTTTATAACAGTTTTTTGAAATAGTTTTAGCCAAATTTTTCAGTAATTCTAAATCTGCTTTAGAAGTGGCCTCTATACAAATTGGTATGTTGGAAAAATCAATTTTTTTATCTTTTGAAAAAGATTGAAGCAAGTAAAAAACCCCTTTGTTTGCGTTGCATTTTAATTCTTCCATTGCCACACTTCCAGAAGTGTGAACAACTAATTTATTGTTGAAATTCAGCTTTTCTGAAACTTCTACAATAGCATCATCAGCAACACAAATTATATAAATATCAGCCTCTTTTAATTGATTTAAATTAGTTGTTATTGAGGTAACGTTTTTTAAATACTGAATTTTATCAATCGTTCTGTTATAAACCTCAATTAGTTCAATATTTTTTGATTTTAATAAAATAGCTGTTAAATGATACCCAACATTACCAACACCAATTATACTAATTTTTATCATAGAACGAAGATAGCATAATTAGTTGAAAAGTTTAGAAAGTTGAATATTTTAGATGAATCAACATTAAATTTAATTATGCAACGAGTTCTCTTCCTATTGGGAAAAGTAATAAAGCATTTTAATAATTATTTTAACAAAAAGAAGAAGCTGTTTCAATATTTTGAAACAGCTTCTTTTATCTACTAACTAAAAACTATACTATGCTTGTTTTTTTATTGCTGCTTGCGCCGAAGCAATTCTAGCAATTGGCACTCTATATGGAGAACAACTTACGTAATTCATCCCAGTATTGTAACAGAATTCTACAGAGCTTGGCTCACCACCGTGCTCACCGCAAATACCTACTTTTAAGTTTGGTTTTACACTTCTACCTTTTTCAGTTCCCATTTTAACTAATTGACCAACTCCTTCTTGATCTAATACTTCGAAAGGATCTACTTTTAAAATTCCATTTTCTATATAAATTGGTAAAAATTTACCAGCATCATCACGTGAGTAACCAAATGCCATTTGAGTTAAATCATTTGTTCCAAATGAGAAGAAATCTGCTTTTGCTGCAATTAAATCTGCTGTTAAAGCTGCTCTTGGAATTTCAATCATTGTTCCAACTAAATATTCAATAGAGTCATTTCTTTCTTCAAAAACTTGGTTTGCAGTTGCTCTAATTAAAGCTTCTTGATTTTCAAACTCAGCAATAGTTCCAATTAATGGAATCATAATTTCTGGTTTTGCTTCAATTCCTTTTTCTTTTAAGTTTAAGGCAGCTTCAATAATAGCTCTTGCTTGCATTTCTGTAATTTCCGGATATGTGATACCTAATCTACATCCTCTATGGCCTAACATTGGGTTAAATTCTTCTAACTCAACAATTTTATTTTTTACAGCCTCTAATGAAATGTGCATTTCTTCAGCTAACTCTTTTTGTTGTGCTAAAGCATGAGGAACAAACTCATGTAAAGGTGGATCTAATAAACGAACTGTTACAGGTAAACCAGCCATTGCTTCAAAAATTCCTTCAAAATCTTCACGTTGCATTGGTAATAATTGATCTAAAGCTTGTTTTCTTCCTTTTACAGTATCAGAAAGTATCATTTCACGCATTGCTTTAATTCGGTCAACTTCAAAGAACATATGTTCAGTTCTAGTTAAACCTATACCTTGAGCACCAAAACTACGAGCCACTTTTGCATCTTTAGGAGAGTCGGCATTTGTTCTAACTGCCATTGTTGCGAATTTATTTGATAATTCCATAATTTCAGCAAATTCTCCGCTTAATTCAGGTTCAATTGTTGCAACTTTTCCTTCAATAATATTTCCAGTAGAACCATTTAAAGAAATCCAATCACCTTCGTGATATTCGTGACCATCAACTGTTAAGGTTCTGTTTTTGTAATTAATTTTTAACGCACCTGCACCAGAAACACAACATTTTCCCATTCCACGTGCAACAACAGCTGCGTGAGAAGTCATACCACCACGAGCAGTTAAAATACCTTTAGCAATATTCATACCTTCTAAATCTTCAGGTGAAGTTTCGATACGAACTAAAATACTTGTTTTAAATTTAGAAGCCTCATCAGCAAAAAACACAATTTGACCAGTTGCAGCCCCAGGCGATGCAGGTAATCCTTGTGCAATTACATTTGCAGTTTTTAATGCTTTTGGATCAAAAATAGGGTGTAATAATTCGTCTAATTTATTTGGCTCAATAGAAAGTAAAGCTTCTTTTTCAGTTATGGAACCTTCTTTTAATTTGTCAATTGCAATTTTCACCATTGCAGAACCTGTACGTTTACCATTTCTGGTTTGTAAAATCCAAAGTTTACCATCTTGCATAGTAAACTCCATATCTTGCATATCTTTATAATGATTTTCTAATTTTAGTTGATATTCATTTAGTTCATTATAAATAGCAGGCATTAATTCTTCTAATGAAGGGTATAATTCAGCTCTTTCAGCTTCTTCAACTTTAGCTAATTCTGCCCAGCGTAAAGAACCTATTTTTGTAATTTGTTGTGGAGTTCTTGTTCCTGCAACTACATCTTCACCTTGTGCATTAATTAAATATTCACCGTTAAAAAGGTTTTCACCAGTACCAGCATCACGCGTAAAACAAACTCCAGTACCAGAATTGTCTCCCATATTACCATAAACCATAGCTTGTACGTTTACAGCAGTTCCCCATTCACTTGGATAACCGTTCATATTTCTATAATATACTGCTCTGTCTCCGTTCCAGCTATTAAATACTGCTACAACAGCTCCCCAAAGTTGATCCCAAGGGTTTGTTGGAAAATCATGTCCTGTACGTTTTTTTACAGCATCTTTAAAATCATAACAAAGGTCTTTTAAATCTTGAATTGTGAAATCTGTATCTAGTTCAATATTTCGCTTATGTTTTAAGGCTTCCATAATTTCTTCAAAAGGATCTATATCTTCTTTTGATTCTGGTTTCATTCCTAAAACAACATCACCGTACATTTGAATAAACCTTCTGTAAGAATCCCAAGCGAAACGTTCGTTTCCAGATTTTTCAGCCAATCCAACAACAACTTCATCATTTAAACCTAGGTTTAATACAGTATCCATCATACCTGGCATTGAAACTCTTGCACCAGAACGCACAGAAACTAATAACGGATTTTCTTTGTCTCCAAATTTAGATCCCATTATATTTTCTATATTTTCTATAGCATCTTCAACTTCTTTAGTAATCATTGCAACAACTGCATCTTGCCCAAACTTGTTGTATTCTGTACAAACTTCTGTAGTAATTGTAAATCCGGGAGGAACAGGTATTCCTATTAATCCCATTTCAGCTAAGTTAGCTCCTTTACCTCCTAAAAGGTTTTTCATTGTACTATTACCGTCTGCGGTTTTATTTCCAAACTTGTAAACTCTGGTTTTCACCTCTTGTAGCGTCTCCATCTTAAATTATTTGTTTATATATTAATCTTTTTGTTATAATGGCTACAAATTTAAGCACAGTCTATAAAGTATATTATGACTTATGTCATTATATTTTTCTGTTTTAAACAAAAAGTAACGTTTGTTACTTTTAAAAAAGAATACATATGCTAATTAGATAGATTTTTTTAAATTTTTTTATTCTCATTACAAGGTGTTGTGTTTGATAAAATTTTTTTTTAAATAATAAAATGTAAATAATTTTACGGTTTTATTGGATTGAACAATTAGACTCGTTTTAAATAAAGAGATTTAAGTGTGCCTTTTTAAAATAGTGTTAATAAATGTTTAGACCCTGTAACCAGATTGTGGTTATAGGGTCTAAATCTAAATTGATGTGTTTTTTTACTTTTAAGGGTAAATAAAAGTTAGTTAAAAATTAGTATCAAGCAATTCTCCAGAAAGTTGCAATAATATTAATTCTGCATTTTTAGCATCGTATTTTGCAGCATTTAAATTAGATTGTGCGTTCAATAGATTTATTTGTGCTTGTCTAAACTCAATTGAAGTTGCTTGTCCTAACTTAAATTTTTCTTCAGTTCTTGAAAAATTGTTTTTATTGGTTTCAACATTTTTTTCTTCTGCATTTAATATAAATAGAGCGTTGTTATAAACCTCTAAAGCATTTGCTACGTTACGTTCTAATTCATTTAATACTTTTTCTTTTTGTACTTTTAAGTTGTCTTCGAAAATCTTTGCATTTTGAATACGTGTTTTTGTAGTTCCGCCATCAAATAAATTCCAATTTAAACTCAAACCGGCATTTAAACCTTGAGACAATTGTTCTGCATAATTAAAACTGGCATCGTTATCAGATTTATTAAAACCATAAGAACTATTTAAGTTTAAAGTTGGTAATAAATTAGATTTGTTAATTTTAATATCGAATTGACTTAATTCTAGGTTTTTATTAACTTTTTGCATTTCAATATTGTAATTTTTAGCTTTTTCTAAAAGCGTATTTAATTCAAAAATTGAATTAAATGCAATGTTTGTTTCAACCAAAAAGTCTGTATTAACATTTCTTCCTAATGCTAAATTCAAATCTCTTTTAGAATTTGCCAATAAACGTCGCATATTTATATATCTAATACTATCGTTATTAACATCGACTTCTGCGTTTAATACTTGAAGTTTTGTGTTTTGACCATATTCAAACCCATAATTTGCTCTTAATAAACGTTGTTTAGAAACATTTAAAGTTTCACTAATATTTTTACTGTCTTCAGTCAATTGTGCTACATTATAATAAATTGAAAAAATTTGTAATAATGAATTTTCAATTACGGTTTGCGCCTCTAATTCAGATAAATTATAAGCCTCTTTTAATCTTTTATAATTGTATGATCTCCCTAAACCATCAAAAAGTGTATAATTTAAACCAATTGATGCGTTGTATGATTTAGATTCAGCGCCATTATTTTCTGAAACAGTTCCGTTTTGCAGCGTATTTTCAGTATCATTTAAATTGTAATTAGCACCTGCATTTGCCGTTATTCGAGGTAAATAACCACTATTATTTAAGCTTGAATTGTTTTCAGCAATCTTAACATTATTTTTTGCAATTAAAATTCCATAATTGTTTTCTAAAGCTAGGTTAACGGCGTCTTCTTTAGTTAGTTTTTCTTGAGCAAAACTGCTTGAAAAACAAAGTAAAAACATGATTACTATTTTATTAATATAATTCATCTTCCTTAATATTTGATTCAATAATTGCTCTTTCAACTTCTTCTTTTGTAACTTTTTCACCTGTTCTTAACCATTTTAAAAATACTTTTACTGAATTACCAAGAGATAATAATAGTGGTAACACAACCAATGTTAAAACAGTAGCTATTGCAATACCATAAGAGATTGATAATGCCATTGGTTTTAGAAATTGTGCTTGTCTGCTCTTTTCTAATAAAAGTGGTGCTAAACCAGCAATTGTGGTTAAAGAGGTTAAGAAAATTGCTCTAAATCTTGAAATTCCTGCTTTAAATAATGCCTGATCATATTTTAGACCTTGTTTTAAATTTGAATTTACCTTTCCAATTAGAACTAAACCATCGTTAACTAAAATACCGATTAAAGCAATAATTCCTAATGCAGATAACACATTTATTGGGAATCCGTGAATCCAATGTCCCCAACCCACACCAATTAAACTAAAAGGAATCATAATCATTAATAATAAAGGCTGATCATAAGACCTGAATGTAAATGCTATTGTAATATAAATTAACAACAGAATAATAGGAAATGTTTTTGCGGCTGAACTAGAAGTTTTTTGAGCTTCTCTATTTTGTCCTTCATAAATAGCTGATACTGTTGGGTATTTTGATAAAATTTCAGGAATAACAGTAGATTTAATATTTTCAATAGCATCTACGGCACTACCTTCCGGATCTTTTAAATCTGCATTTACTTGAATTTCTCTTTTTCCGGCTAGGTGATTTATTGCAACTTCACCTCTTTGAATAGTATATGTAGCAATTTCTCCAAAAGGAACGCGGTTTCCAGTAGGTGTCGTAATCCACATATTATCTAAATCTTTAATGGAAGATCTGTCTTCCTTTAGGTAACGTACCCAAACCTTAATTTCATCTTGTCCACGCTGAAAACGTTGTGCTTGATATCCGAAAAAACCTGCTCTAACTTGGCTCATTACTGTTTGTAGGTTTAAGCCTAATATGTACGCATCGGTTTTTAATTTAATTTGCACTTCTTTAATACCTTGAGGATCATTATCTGAAATATCTTTTAATTCAGGATTTTGACTTAAAACAGTTTTAAGTTCTTCTTTTGCAGCTTTTAATTCCTTTATATTATTTCCTAAAAGAGAAACAGCAACAGGACTTCCACCAAAGCGACCTCCAGAACCATAGGTTAAACTTTCTGTTCCATAAAAAGTTCCTGCTTTTTCTCTAATTGAATTTGTAATGTCAGGCGAAGAAAACTCTCGAGATTCACCCGGTAATAAATTTACCGTTAATGAAGCATTTGAGGTTCCAGGGCCAATACGTTTAATTACATTTTGAACAACTTTCTGATTGTCAGATTGTTTATCTGTATATTCTTCACTTACCAACCAAACAGCTTTTTCAATTTCAGAGATTATAGAATCTGTAACTTTTTCATTTGTACCTTGTGGCATTGTTAAATTAATAGCAATTCTATCACTTGCTATTTTTGGAAAAAAATCGGTTTTAATAATACCTCCTTTAATACTAAAAATTGTAAAAATTAATAATGCTATTGGAATTGCAAACCCAGCAATTTTATTTCTTAAAAAGAATTTTAAAAATGGAGCATACAGTTTATCTCTAATTAAAAATAAAAAACTTTCAGATTTACTATTAATAGCTGAGAAAATTTGATTTATTTTCGTTTTCTTTTTTTCCTTACGAACCAGTGCTTTAGAATGTGCAATATGTGCAGGTAAAATAATTAATGCTTCTATTAAAGAAATGGCTAGCGTGAGTATAACTACTGAAGAAACTTCGCCAAAAAATTTCCCAATTCTTCCGTCTAAAAAGTAAAATGTAGAAAAAGCCAATATTGTTGTTATAATTGCAGAAACAATTGGGGGTATAACTTCTAATGTTCCGTCTATTGCTGCTCTAATTGGAGTTTTTCCTTTTTCGTAGTGATTGTAAATATTTTCACCTATAACAATACCATCATCCACCAAAATACCTATTACTATAATCATTCCAAAAAGCGATAGCACGTTTATTGTAATATCTAACATTGGAGCAAAAATAAACATACCAAAAAACGAAATTGGTAATCCTGCCGCTACCCAAAATGCTAATCTGGGATTTAGAAATAATGATAAAAATAAGAGGACTAATAAAATACCTATAATACCATTTTTTACAAGTAATTCGGTTCTTTGAACTAATGTAACAGAGTTATCACTTGCAACATTAATTTTTACGTTTGTGTATTCTTGATTAAACTTATCAATATATTCGTTTACAATACCAGCAGATTTTATCAAATCTTCATTGTTTGTGTTTGTAATTGAAATATTTAAAGCAACTTCACCATTAAAGTAAATTCTATCTGGAGTTTCTGACCATGTGTCTTTTACAGTTGCAACATCGCTTAAACTAATAATATTCCCAGAATTATCACTTTTAACAGGAATATTTAGCAATTCTAAGCCTTGGTATTTTTTATTACGTGCTCTAATTAAATAGTCTTCATCACTTGTTTTAATATTTCCACCTGATATTAAAATATTTGCATTTGAAACCGCTTTTGCAACTTCTTGAAACGAAATATTATAAGCTCTTAAATCACTCTCTTTAATTGCAATATCAATTTCTTCAGCAGGAAAACCAGTTAAAGATACTTGAGAAATACCTTCCATTGCTCTAATATCATTTTCTATGGTTCTACCGTATTGTTTTAGAGTTGCCAATGGTAAATTATCGCCACTTACAGTAAATGAAATGGTTTGATTAACACTTTCAATTTTTGAAATAACTGCAGGTTCCATTCCGGAAGGAAATGAGGGAACCCGGTCAACAGCATTTTTCACATCTGCTAAAACAACATCTATATTTTTTCCTTTTTGAACTTCAATATTTATAGTTGCTGCATTTTCTCTTGAAACAGAGGTAACTCTATCAACACCAACAATACCTTTTAAATTATCCTCAATTTTTAGGACAATTCCTTCCTCCATTTCTTCAGGGGAAGCTCCAGGGTAGGATACACTAACATTAATTCTGTCTGATTCTGATAATGGAAAAAAGGAAGATTTCATTGAAAGCACTCCAATTACTCCAAAAATTATAAATGCAATAATAAAAATATTAACAGCAACTGGATATTTTATAAAATAGGTAATTACTTTTCTCATACTAGACTATTTGTTGTTAGTTTCGTTAATTGTTTTAACTAACATTCCATTATAAGCTCCAGGAAGTGGTTTGGATAAAATAGTTGTTCCATCTTCTAGCCCTTGTATAATTACAGTATTATCATTAAAATAAACGGGGTTAACAGAAACTAAGTTTAGAGTTGAATCTTTTACGGTAAACAGTTTCGTGTCATCAACCAATAATTTTCGAGATATTTCTATGGCATTTTCTATGGATTTTGATTCTAAATCGGCAGTTAAATACATTCCTTCTCTTAGTTGATTTCCTTTAACTTGTAAATATGTTTTTACGGTTTGTGTAGCTTGGTCAATTTTTCCATTTATTCGTACAACTGTTGCTTCCCAGCTATTGGTTTTATTAAGATTGTAAATAGTTACTTTAGTTCCTTTTTTAAGTAAATTAGCACTTGATTCATTAATATTTACTTCCATTTCATAAACAGAAGGATCTATAAATTCTCCTAATTTTTGACCAGCTCTAACCAAAGAACCTTGAGTTACCATGGCTTCAGTTAAAATTCCATTAAAAGGAGCTCTTAGTGTATATTTATCAAGTTTAACTTCTAAGTTTTTAACATTATAATAACTTGTAATAATACCCCTTCCAGAAATAAAGAACTTTTCTTTTTCAGAGTTTGTTTCAGGAAGTTTAGGAGTAGTTTTATTGATATCAAAATTATTTAAATACGATTTCCATTTTAAATATTCATTGGGATAATCTAATTGAATATCAGGCATTATTGCAGTAATAGCATTGAATAGATTACTTTTTTGTGCTTTTAAATTTGCATAAAACTCGTCACTATTTATGGCTATAATAGTTTCATTTTTCACAAATTGAGTTCCTGCTTTGAAGTTTTTTGAAGTCTGTTTTAAAACACCTTGAACTTCTGAAAATAATTCAATTTTATTCTTTGCCGTTAAACTACCACTTGCTGTTATAATAACAGGAATAGCTTTGTTTTCAATTGTATTTGTGTAAACAGTACTTACTATTTTATTAAAGGTTGGTTTTCCTTTTTTATTGCCGTTTGCAATTGCCATACCACCAATAATTGATAGGGCAATAAGTAAAATGCTTAAAATTGTAATAATTATTTTTCTCATAATTTAAATGAATGTTCTTTAGAAATATTTAGTTGAATTTTTTTAATAGTATCAATTGCTTGAAAAATTTCAGTATCAGGAATTCCTTTTTGAAATTTTTCAATTGTTTTTTTTAAAAGAGGTAGGGTGGTTAAGTATGTTTTTTTACCATGATTGGTTAAATAAATAGTTTTAACCCTCTTATCAGATTTTATAGATTTTCTAGAAATAAGTCCTTTTTTTTCCATTGATCTAATAAGCCGAGATAGTGATGTTTTATCGCTTTCTGTAATTAGGGCTAAATCGTTTTGAGGTTTGCCATTGTTCTTTGTTAAAACTTTTAAAACTATAAATTGTTCTATACTTAAATCAATAGCATGTTCTTTAAATGTTTTATTAATAAAACAAGCGTGCATTTTGGCTGTGATACCTATCCATGGAAAAATTGACGCATCTAAAAACATTTTATTTTTTTTGTTAGCGCAAATATAATATTAATTAACATAGTTGCAGCTACAACTATGTTAATTAATGTTAACAAAAAAACACTCAAAAAAAATCATTTTCGAGGGTTTTAAATAATTAAAATAGTTCAATGATATAATTGGTATAAATTTTCAAAAATAAAAATGTTATATATTTGCTTTAAATAAAATATTCATGGTTTTAAAATTAGATATTTTAGCTATAGGAGCACACCCGGATGATGTGGAACTAGGTTGTGGAGCAACCTTAGCTAAAGAGATTTCTTTAGGGAAAAAAGTAGGAATCTTAGATTTAACGCGGGGAGAATTAGGGACAAGAGGTTCAGCTGAAATTAGAGATCAAGAAGCTAAAAATGCAGCAACTATTTTAGGCGTTGAAATAAGAGAAAATTTAGCTTTTTCTGATGGTTTTTTTATAAATGATAAAGCACATCAGCTAGAAATTATTAAAATAATACGGAAATACAATCCTAATATTATATTATGCAATGCTTTTGAGGATCGGCATATAGACCATTCTAAAGGTAGTAAATTGGTATCTGATGCTTGTTTTTTATCAGGCTTGGTTAAAATTGAAACGCAATTAAATGGTAAAGTTCAAGATGCGTGGAGACCTAAACAAGTTTATCATTATATTCAATGGAAAAATATAGAACCTGATTTTGTTGTAGATGTATCAGGGTTTATTGAAACTAAATTGACAGCAGTAAAAGCATACAGTTCTCAATTTTACGATCCAAAGAGTACAGAGCCAAGTTCGCCAATTTCAAGCAAGAATTTTTTAGATAGTATTGTTTATAGAGCACAAGATTTAGGTAGATTGATAGGAACTCAACATGCAGAAGGTTTTAACACAGAACGTTATGTTGCAATAGAAAATTTAGATAAATTAATTTAAAAAATGTTTGTATAAAATTATACAATGTTTTACATTTGCATCCGCAATATGGTGGTTGTAGCTCAGTTGGTTAGAGCATCGGTTTGTGGTACCGAGGGTCGCCGGTTCGAATCCGGTCTTCCACCCAAAATTAAAGGTCTGTTTTTCAGACCTTTTTTTGTTTTTAAGCCTTCTTTTATGATAAATTTTACATTTGATAACAATAATTTTAATAGTTTTACAAACTGAAATTTAAATCATTAAAATGAAAAATTATATTTACATAGCTGCCTTATTAATAACAACTTCAATTGTTGCTCAAACTTCAAGTAATTTAGAATTGCAACAACAAAAAATAAAATTAGCATTAAGTTATAATGATAAAGGAGCTGCAGCTTCTGCAATGTTTTCTATTATTGCAATGGAAGGTGAGCAGAGTACTTATAAAGATAGTTTAGCTTACATGTATTTTAATGATGCGAAGTATATTTCTAGTTTTTTAGTAACTAATGATATTTTAAAATACAAACCTGATAATTTAGAATTATTAGAAATGAATGCCATTTCTGTAGAAAACATGGGTGCTTTAGAAAAAGCTGTGGAAGTATATTCTAATTTATTATCTAAAACTAAAAATAATTTTCACGCTTATAAATTAGCAAGTTTACAAATTGCATCTAAAAAGTTTGTTGATGCCTATAAATCTATTAAAGGAGCCGACTTACTTGAAGATTCTGGTACAATTAAAGTTAATTTTCAAGTGAATAAAAATTACAACCAAAGTGTAGATTTAAAAGCGGCTATTGCCTATTTAGAAGGAATTATATTACTTAATCTAAATAAAGAAACAGAAGCAAAATTAAGTTTTATGCGTGCTGTAAATTTATTTCCAGATTTTGTGCTTGCCAAAAGTAAATTAACAACTCTGGAAAATTCGGAAAATTCTGAGAATAAAGAAGGGTAAGTATTATTTGTGAGAAGTCAAAAGTGAAACGTGAGAAGTCAGGATTTCGAAGATGGAATTACTTTTACTTTATACCAGAACCAGATACTTGCTGCCTACTACCTGTTACTAAAACTTACCTGCTCAACTTTTCTGCTAAATAAGGCGCTGTTAAAGAATCTTTACAATTTATAAGATCTTCTGGTGTTCCT
>NZ_JBFLKT010000006.1:0-10594 GCF_040883305.1 Lutibacter sp. | reverse complement strand
TTGGTAAAACCTTCTACAGAAATTTCAAAGGTTCCTTTAACATCTGAAGTAAAAAAATTGAATTCACACGTCTTAGAATTTATTTCAACGTTTGGTAACCACAATAATTGAGTCCTAAAATCAGGAATTCGTTTTAAATTGGCACTACCACCGTAAACTTGTTTAAAGTATATTTTTTTTTCTAATGGTTTTAACAACTCCAAATTTACACTTGCACTATTTGTTGATTGTTTAGAAAAATCTCCATTTATAGAACTAAATGAAATAATTCCTTCAAACAATTGTGTGCCGTATAAATATTTTTCTCTAACAACATTTATTGTTTGAATTTTATTGGCATTGTAATTTATAATTTCATTGTGATCTTGAATTATAATTCCATCAAAAATCACCAATGGTAATAAACCAGAATCGTAGGTTCTATTGGCCCAAATAACTTCTATAAAAGAATTGCCTTTACGTTGTTTTACGGTTACAACATCCACAATTTCAACAATGGTTTCTTTCACTGTTGGAAAACGGGTAAAATCATCTAAATTAAATGATATTTCTTTTGAATTATAGAATGAATTTTCAACAGAAGAATGCACGGTCTCTGAAGCTTTAACCGTCCCATAAGCATTTTCAATTTGATTGTTAATACTTTGTTGTAAAATATACTTATTAGAAGCTTTCGTAATTTTGTAATCGCTAAATTTTAAATGAGAATAGTCTAAAGGAGTTTCTGTTATTATATTAATACTATACTTTTCATTACTGTTAAGTAATTGGATAATAGCAACCGATTGTTTATATTTTTCTGAAAGATTGAAGTAAAATTGCCCCAAATTATTTGTTGTCGCCATTTTAAATACTTTATCCTTTCCGGCAATAGACAAACTCACTTTTACGTCTTCAGCTGGCAGATTTGTGTCTTTTTCGACAACGATTCCAGAAATTAGCTCACCTCTTAATTCCGGTAAAAAAAAAGCTTTATTTTTTAAATTTGTAGCACTGTTATAATTCGCCTCAATTTTAGAATATGCAATAGTATTTAAGTTCTCATGAGTTCTAAATGGTGTAACTTTTCTAACCGAAATGGAATAACTACCAAAAGATTCCATTTCTTTTATACTCTCAAATTGTAAGATTACTTTTTCCCTATTTTTAAATGAACTTTGAGGTAAATTGAGCTCAATAAAATTGCTTTTTAATGTTTTTGAAGGATCAATAGTTGCTGGTAAATTATTGGAAACATCTAAATTTAAAGTATCTATTGCTTTTGAAAGGATCGCATTCTGATTTTCGTTAAATGGATTCACTATAGAAATATCCTCACTAAAAATAGCTGTATTTCCTGCATTTCGCATCCATTGCGTGTAGGCTACAATCTTATAATTTCCTGATTTAATAGAAGTTGGTATAAAAAAATCTCCCTGACCTAAACCAGACTCTAATGTCACTTTTTGTTTAAATACTTCGTTTAATTCATTATCAATTAATGCCACATAAGCAATTTTGCTCAAACCACTTAACGTATTATCTGAACTATTTAAACAATACAATTTATAATAAAAGGTCTCTCCTGTTAGCAAAAATGAACTGTTAAAATGAACAAATATTTTTTCTTGATGAATATTATTAAACAGCGTTTCGTTATTATTTTGCACTACTATTTGTGCAACAACTGAATAATATTGACTAATAATTATTAATAGTAAAAAGAAGTATTTTTTCATTGCTATATTGCTCTTTAATTATTCAACCCAAAAATCTGGCATTACATTAGTTCCTAACACTGTACAATCACTACAAGGCAATGGAGCCATTTGATAAGGTCCTCCAGGAATTGGGATTACAGGACTATTTTCACCACCATTTACCTGAAAAAACTTTAAGGTTCCTTCTTTTATAGCTTCAATTAAAGGAGAATTACCACTTGCATTTACAAGTTCTGGAGCTATTAAGTTACATTTAGAAATGTAAGATGGTGTTGTTTCTATAATTTCTCTTGGGTTAACAAATATTCTTTTGGTTGAAACGGAAGCTACTTCAAAAAAACCAATTACTTTTTCTTCACTGTTCTCATTTGAAAATAAATTACCGCTAAAAAACCCTGGTTGATTTTGAGAAAATAAACTCTCTGAACCCGATAAATTATTTAAAATATTGTAAAACGTATAGGCCTCTATTGATTGCACATATTGTTTTACCAAAATACTGTATCTATTTCTAATTATAAAATCCTCTTTTGAAATAAACCTAACAGGAAATTTCGACACTCTATCTTCTACTAAATTATTTGTTTCTGTTTGAATTATTCCTTCAGAATTAATGGTGTTATAACATACTTTTTCTTCTTTGGATCTAGGCACAAAATCGACTTCAAAAGGTGCTACATCAGAGATGACAACTGCGTCATAAGGCGACCAATACGGTGGAATTATTTTATAGGTTTCTTCAAATTCATACCGATAATAGCGTGCGTTTCCATTACTATTAAAGCTGCTTACCTGAATTGAAATACCTTCGGTTCCGTTACTGTCAAATTCCTTAACAGCAATTACGTCATTTATTTGTGCTTCAGGCGTTATTTCGGTTGAATGGGAAGTATAAGACCTTCCGTTTGATGTTGTTATTTTTAATTGATATTGCCTGGTTGGTATAGCTTTAAATTCAGTCTCAGAAAGGTAAACTCCTGGTCTTTCTTCTTGAAAACCATAGGTGTTTTGTAGGTCATCTATAACCTCAACAATTGCATTACTTTCAGTTCTAGGCATACTTTCTTCAAGTTTAAAAGTTCTGCTTAATTTTATTTGATGAATTTTACTTTCATTTGTAATTGTACCCTCAACAACTAACGCATCTTCAAAAGAGATTGTTTTTAAATCAATTTGTTCTACACAACCAATGGTTAAAATAAGCGCAACTGAGAACCAAAAAAAAGATAGAAATTTTATATTTTTCATAATTAATTGCATTCTAAAATTTGAAATTATAGGTTATGGTTGGAACTGGTATTGAAAAAATGGAGCTTTGGTAGGCCTTTATTTCACCTTTATCGGTTACAAAATAAACGGAATAAGGATTGTTTCTCCCTAAAACATTGTATACCGAAATATTCCAAAAACTATGAGCAAACTTTTTAATTCTATGATTTCCTTCAATATTAAACCCAATATCAAATCTATAATAATCTGGAATTCTAAATTTATTTCTATCGCTATATAAAACACGTTCTTCTCCATTATAAACGTACTTTCCAATTGGATAGGTAACTGGTCTACCTGTTTGATAGGTGAAGTTTGCTGAAAAACTATAACGCTTGGTTAGTTTATAATTTGTAACCAAACTAACATCGTGTGGCTTGTCGTAATTAGAAGGAAAGTATTTCCCATTATTAACTCGTTCTTCAGAAAAATCACTATCCAATTTCACCATAGAACGCGCATAACTATAACCTAACCAGCCGTTTAAATTTCCTTTCGTTTTTTTTATTAAAAATTCAACTCCATAAGCTTTCCCATCTCCTTGTAAAACTTCTGTTTCTATATAATTGTTGAGTAATAAATCTGCACCAACTTTATAATCTAAGGTGTTTTTAGTCTTTTTGTAATAACCTTCTAAACTAAGCTCGTAAAACGAATCTTCGAAATTTTTATAAAACCCCAAGGTAACTTGATTTGCCTGTTGCGGTTTTATATTTAAATCCGAAAGTTTCCAAGTATCTGTAGGTGAAACCGTTGTATTATTCGACAGTGTGTGAATATATTGATACGTGCTATTAAAACTTCCTTTAACCGAAAGGCTTGGTGTTAAAAAATAACGTGCAGACAATCTCATTTCTGGGCCTCCATAAGTTTCAATAACTTCGTTCTTATTAAAATTTAAAGTATCTATGACTGAACCTTCATTTTTTGGTAAACCCTTTTGATATTTTCTTTGGGAAGCTTCACCCAATGAGGCGTAAAACGAATAGCGTAATCCTAAATTAAATAGTAACTTTTTATCTACTTTATAAGTATCAGCAATAAAAATAGCAGATTCCAGAGCGGTTTCTTTTGCAATATTTGACGCTTCTATAATAGATTCAGTTCCAATTGGTTTAATAGTTCCAGGATTAACAGTATATAATTTACTTGAAATACCATAATCAAATTTATGCGTATCGCTATGTAAATATTTCATTTTAAGTTTTAACTCTGTTTCATTTATTTTATAGCCTAATTTAAAATCTGTGTCAATAGCTCCATCATATTTAATATTGAATTTATACTCACTATTTGCCAAAATTAAACTTCCATTATTTTTATTGTTAAAATTCCTATTCCATCTTAGAGAAAGTAATCTATTATTATAACTATATAATGAATCTGAGGTGATACTAAACTCATCATTACTATAATACCCAGAGGCCTCTAAAGTATTATTATCATTTAATTTATGTTTGTACTTCCCTACCAAATCAAAAAATGAAGCTTTACTATCTTTTATTGAAGCATCATCTAAAGATTTTAATATCCAATCGGAATAGGTTCCTCTTCCTCCAATTAATAAGGAAGATTCGTTTTTAACAACTGGTATTTCTAGTGTTAAATTACTGGTAACTGGTCCAATTGATGCTTCTCCTGCAAATTTTTCTGTAGATGCATCTTTTGTATTTATATCAAAAACAGATGATAATCTACCTCCAAATTCTGATGGTAAACTACCTTTATAAATATTCACATCACCCGAAGTAAATGGATTTAATGCTGAGAAAATTCCGAAAAAGTGAGACGGATTGTATAAAACCGCATTGTCTAATAATATTAAATTTTGATCTTCCTTACCTCCTCTAACATTATAACCCGATGAACCTTCACCAGCTTTTTTAATCCCTGGTAATGTTGTGGCAACTTTTAAAATATCTCGTTCACCTAAAACCAACGGAATATTTTTAATTTCTTGAACTTTAATTTGTGTTACTCCTGAAATAACTTCTTTAATATTTCTATCTCTACTGGCTTCAACAACAACTTCTTTAAGGGTTTCTGAAGTTTCTTTTAAATCAAAATTTAAGGTACCATCGCTATAAATAATAACTTTTTTATTAGCAGCTTCTATTCCTAATGATTTAGTTTCAATATAATTTATACCAGGCGGTAATTTTAAAGTATAAAAACCATCAATATCCGTTACCGCATTTATATTCTTACCAATAACAAGTAAGGCTAAATTTGGAATTGGTTCATTTGTAAAAGTATTTTTAACGTATCCAGAAAGTGTATAGAATTTTTTTGAATTATTTTTTGTTTCCTTTCCTATTCTAATAGTTTCAAAAGTTTTTGCTTTACCAACAACATTATCTTCATAAAAAACAGGTTCAACTTCTTTAGACTCGGTTAATATTTCTTCTTTCTTTTTATAAAAAGAATCGGGTAAAGAATCGTAAATTAAATTATTTTGAGTTAAAATAACTTTGTTGTCATTACTTATATAAAAATTAATGAACGTATCCTTAAAAATTGTGTTTAAAACAGTACTCAATAAAGTGTTAGAATAATTTCCAGAAATTGGTTTAGCATCTATCCAATCTTTAATAAAATAGAACTGAAAACCAGTCTCTTTTTCTAACAGATTTATAACATCAATTTTGCTTGAATTTTGAAAACTAAGCGTTACTCTTGGATCTTCTTTAATTTGAGCATTTGTAAAATGAAAACAAAAACAAGCTACTAATAGGATAATTTTTTTCATGATTTGTAGCTTAATTACTAGATATTTTATCACTTAAATAATTTGAAAGTTCAGATAAAAACAGATCATAATTGGTTTTTTTCAAATCTTTATTGTTTTTGTAAAATATGTTAATATTTTTTTTATGTTTTGGTAACACCTTTAAAACACTACTTTTTGATTTTATTTGATAATATTTATTGTTGTAATAAAGTAAGTAGGTTTCTTTCCCTTTAAAAACATCGTACACAAAATCTTTATCTAAAAGTTTTTTTAGGGTTTTTTCATACTTTTTATAAATATTTATTTCTAAACCTTCAAATAAAATTTCATAAAAGCCAATACCATTTACTGTGGAAAGTTTTACAAAATTATGATCGTTTATTGAAAAGCTTTTTACTTTTTGTTGAATTAAAAGTATTGTATTGTAAGAGTTAAAACTGGGTAATTGAGCGATGATATCATCATTATAAATGTCGTATTTTAAAGCAACATCAAAATAAGGTTGGTTACTGTAAACAACAGTTCCATTTATAAAGTCGGAACTCAAAAAATACTCATGATTTTTGTTTATGGTATTATAATCTCTTTTATATTGAATTCCATTGTAAATGTCAGTATTTCCAACACCAACAACACCATCAAACCATTTATAATAAGTTTTTTGATTAGAATAAGTTTGACCGTAAAACGCATTAGAACTTAATGTAAAGAAAAAAAATACAATAATTTGCTTACCTATTTTCTTCATATTTTTATTTAAAATTGAGCATTCGAAGTTAACTAAAAAATATGCTTACTTTTGAATTAAAATGTTAAAAAAAATGAAAAACTCGAATCTAAAGATTCGAGTTTTTTTGTTAACCAATAAATAATCAATTCATAGAAATTTATGCCGTAGCAAAATCGAAAACGTATTTATTTAAGTATTTTAGTGCCAAATTTTTATCGTTTGTATTTACTAAAAGTGAAATATTATTATTACTGCCACCATAAGAAATCATTCTTACAGATATATCTTGTAATACTTGAAACAATCTATGTGTTTCGTGATGTTTAACAACCTCATTTCCAACCAAACAAATAATACTCTGGTTTTTATCCACTTCTACTATGGAGAATTTTTTTAATTCTTCAACAATAGCATTTAAATTTGAGTCATTATCAATAGTTAACGAAACCGCAATTTCTGAAGTGGTAATCATATCAATTGATGTTTCGTATTTTTCAAATATTTCAAACACTTTTTTTAAGAAACCATGCGCCAAAAGCATGCGTGCCGATTTAATTTTAATAGCGGTAATATTGTCTTTTGCAGCAATTGCTTTTATTCCTCCACCATCTGTATCTTGCGAAATTAAGGTGCCATAAGATGCAGGTTCTATTGTACTTTTTAAACGCACCGGTATATTTGCTTCGCGCGCTGGCATTACTGTTTGCGGATGCAATATTTTTGCTCCAAAATATGCTAACTCCGCAGCTTCATCAAAAGATAAGTTAGAAATGGCGTGTGTATTATCTACAATTCTTGGGTCGTTATTATGCATTCCATCAATATCCGTCCATATTTGAACCTCATCTGCTTCTACAACTGCTCCAATAATTGTTGCGGTATAATCACTTCCGCCACGTTGTAAATTTGCTATGTTTCCAAAAGCATCTAAACAAATAAATCCTTGGGTTATATAAATATCTGCAGGTAAAGCTTCATCAATAATACGTTGTAAATTTTGCTTTATATAAAAATCATCCGGTTCATTAGATTTGTCGATTCGCATAAAATCCAATGCTGGTAATAAACGTGCATTTATACCCTCTTGATTTAAATATTTTGTAAACATAAAAGTTGACATTAACTCGCCTTGTGATACAATTTTATTGTACAAAAATTCTGAATGCTTTTCTAAAGTTAACTTTCTCAAATAATCAAAAACCTGATCAATATAATTACTAACGGCTTGCTTTAATTCTGAAACTTCAAACAATTCATCTATAACAACTTCATATTTTCCAGCCAAATTTTCGATATGTTGAAAAGCAATTTCTATTCCTCCATTTTTAATGTCTTCAGAAATCTCTACCAAAGCATTAGTAGTACCCGACATTGCAGATAAAACAACAATTTTTTTATCACCGTCGTTAATTATTTCTTTTACACTTTTTATATTTTCAATAGAACCTACTGAGGTTCCTCCAAATTTTAAAACTTTCATTTTTTCTATTTTAATACTGCAAATGTAAAATCATTTTCAACTTTTTGTGTATCTTTAAAAACAATACACTAATTTTGCACAAACTGTTAACTATTTAACAATATGAGAACCATTGCAACCTGCGTAGAAGAAATTCTAGTTTCGCAACCTTTTTTAGAAGATGCTTTAACCAGAAACATTCTAAATTACAGTGCTTTAGCTGAAGAATTAAGAGAGCCTATTTCTAAAATGTTACGTAAACCTGTAAAATCTGGTGCTATTATGATGGCATTACGCAGATATAGTCCGCCAAAAGAAATGGCAAATAAAATTAAGTTAAATAAAGTGCTTCAAAATTTAGGAGATATTACGGTACGTTCAGATTTGTCTGATTATACATTTAAAAACTCTAGTTCTTTAATTAACAGTCATTTAAAAACATTGGAAATTATTAAAGATGATCCGCATATATTTTACACATTTACACGTGGTGTACACGAAAGTAATGTTCTAATTACCACAGCGTTAAAAGATAAAATTGAAGAATTTTATAAAAATGAAACCTGTACTGAGGTAAAAGATCACTTATCTGCAATTACCATTGGCCTACCAAAAGAAAATACCAAAATTGCAGGATTGTATTACCAATTTTTTAAACGATTGGCTTGGGAAGGGATTGCTTTATACGAAGTTGTTTCTACGACCAACGAGTTTTCCATTTTAGTTGAAGATGATGTTGTTGACAAGGCTTTTTCAGCCGTAAAAGGATTAAAAAATTAGTTCTTCAGCACTATTTAGAATGACCTTTTCTTATAAAAACACATCGGTACATTTCACCTCCAAAGGGACAGGCAGCACAATAGTTTTACTGCATGGCTTTTTAGAAAATAGCTCTATGTGGGATTTAATTTCTGAAAAACTTTCAAAAAAATACCGGTTGGTTTGTATTGATTTATTAGGCCATGGAGCAACCGACAATCGCGGTTATATTAATACGATGCAAGAACAAGCAGAAATGGTTGTTGCAGTTTTAAAACATCTTCGCTTAAGAAAATATATAGTAGTTGGTCATAGTATGGGAGGTTATATTGCATTAGAAATAAGCAAAATAGTTCCAAAAAATATAAAGGGTTTATGTTTAATGAATTCAACCGCATTACCCGATTCTGAAGAAAAGAAGATTAATAGAGATAGAGCTATTGTTGCTGTAAAACAAAACCATAAAACTTTTGTTAGAATTGCAATTCCAATGCTTTTTTCAGAAGGGAATAGAGCTGTTTTTACTTCAGAAATAAAATCTATAACTAATGAAGCTTTAAGAATGTCTCCTCAAGGAATTATTGCTGCATTAGAAGGAATGAAGATTAGAAAAAACAACACTTCAATATATAAAAATGCAGATTTCCCTATTTTAATGATAATTGGAAAACAAGACCCTGCGTTAGATTACAATTCTTTAATTGCGCAAACTAAAAATACAAACGTACAAGTTATTGAATTTTCAGATGGACATATGAGTCACATAGAAAATAGAAATGCTTTGATTACTTCTTTAATTTCTTTTGCAAAACATTGTAAGTAATTTAATAAAAAAATCTCAGATTTAGTTTTAATCTGAGATTTTAAACCTTACTAGTTCATAGTATAATTAATTTCGTTTTATTGCAATTTTATCCTTTTTCTTCTTTCGGAATATAATAGCAACCTCCAGGTGATTTATCTGGAGTGAATGCTCTGTTAAACCATAAAGGTCTGCGCTCTCCGTTTGGTCCAGGCGCAGGACGCGTCATCGCCATCCATTCTTTGTATATTTCGTGAGATTTATTTGTGTCTACAAAAATATCACCATATTTCTCACCTTTTTTTGGTTTTTCAATTCGCACACGTTGATGCCAGCAATGCATTCCACTTATAGGATCTGGATGAACTGCGTGTGTTATATTTTGATGTACCCCGCCGTCTTTCCAGAAAATTCTTTTTGAATCTTTATCATCCGATTCAAAAGGTTTAATTCCTGAAATAGTATTCATTTTCCAAGCACCTTTTCCATCACCTTCAATGTTTACAGTATTGGTTGCCCAACGGTTTCCAATTTTATCTTGAGGTCTGCGCCAACGTCCAATATGATGAGAACACGCTACAACGCCTGGTTTCATGCTTTGTGTTACCCAAACTTTATCAATAAAATATCCAATATCAGTATTCATTTTTACCAGATCTCCTGTTTTAAAATTCCATTTAGCAGCATCATCAGGGTGCATCCAAATCGGATTTCTATTGGAAATTTCTACCAACCATTTAGCATTTCCAGAACGTGAATGAATTAACGTTGGCAACCTAAATGTTGGCACTAATACATATTCTCCTTTCGATTTGTCTAAATTATCATTATGAATATGACTTTTAATATATTTTGGAGTAGCGTATTCTGGCCATTTCCAATCGACCATGGTTTGTGAATAAAATTCATTTTTACGTGATGGGGTTGGAAAACCTACACAAGCTTTTCCATTCACCATAACTCCAATAGCTTTTCCATCTTTAGAAATTACATCTGTTTTTGGATCTGTAATTGAACCTTTTAATTGTTCAGCTGAAAGTTCATTTTCATTTACTTTATAGGACTCTCCTTTTTCAATTTCAAAGGCACCATATTTTTTCATGTATTCTAAGGCTGCAAATTGCCCAGTAAATCCATCTGCTTT
>NZ_JBFLKT010000421.1:0-4719 GCF_040883305.1 Lutibacter sp. | reverse complement strand
GCAGCAGAAATGACTTTTGAAAATGTTGTAAAAACTTCCATCTTTATTTCAAACATGAACGATTTTACAGAAATTAACGAAGTTTATGGAAGTTATTTTAATTCAGAAACTGCTCCAGCCCGTGAAACGGTTGAAGTTGCAAACTTGCCTAAATTTGTAAATGTTGAAATCTCTATGATTGCTATAAAATAATAGCTTAAATAGATCTAATTAAAAGTTCTGCTGTTGCTGGGTTTGTTGCTAATGGAACATCGTGAACATCGCACAAACGCATTAACATGGCAATGTCTGGTTCATGTGGATGCATTCCAAGCGGATCTCTAAAAAAGAACACCATAGCCGTTTTACCTTCTGCAACACGTGCAGCAATTTGAGCATCACCTCCATAAGGTCCTGAAAGAAATTTCTCTACTTTAAACCCTGCTTTTTCTGCATTTTTACCAGTTGTTCCTGTAGAAATTAATTCTATATTTTTTGAAGTTATCAAAGCTTTAAAGTCCATTAAAAACTGAACCATCTCTGTTTTTTTTCCATCGTGTGCAATAATTGCAATTTCCATATTATTATATTTTAATTTCTACAAAAGTAGTAGAATTCTTTTTTAAAGAGAAGCAGAATACTCAATTAAATCGACCAATTTAGTTGCATATCCAAACTCATTATCGTACCAAGAAATAATTTTAAAGAAATTTTCATTTAATTCTATTCCTGCATTTGCATCAAAAACAGAAGTTCTTGGTTCAGAAACAAAATCTTGAGAAACCACCTCATCTTCTGTATAGCCTAAAATTCCTTTTAATTCATTCTGTGAAGCATTTTTCATTACAGCTTTAATTTCATTGTAAGAAGTTGCTTTTTTTAACCGAACTGTTACATCTATTAACGAAACATCTACAACTGGAACTCTAACTGCCATTGCTAAAATTTTTCCTTCCATTTCAGGAATTATTTTAATCAACGTTTCTGAGGCACTTGTAGAAGTTGGAATCATATTATTCAAAGCAGCCCTACCTCTTCTCCATTTCTTTGAAAAACCATCAACAACATTTTGACTAGAAGTTGAAGCATGCACTGTAGTTACCAAACCTTCAATAATATCAAAATTATCATTTAAAACCTTAACAATTGGAGCTAAACAATTTGTGGTGCAAGAAGCATTTGAAAAAATTAAATCATTTTTAGATAATTTTGTGTTGTTAACACCCATTACAAAATTTGGAACATCGTTTGATGGTGCTGAGATTACTACTTTTTTTGCACCTCCTTTAATATGGAGTTCCGCTGTATTTTTACTGGTAAAATAGCCAGTAGATTCAATAACAAAATCAACATCTAAAGCGTCCCATTTTATATTTTCTGGTTTTGCTTCTGAAGTAATTCTTATTGATTTATTATTAACAATTAAAACATCTTTTTTAACCTCTACAGTTCCTTTAAAACGCCCGTGAACAGAATCAAATTTTAGTAAATACGCTAATTGATGAATATCAATTAAATCATTTATTGCAACAACTTCAACATTTGTTCTGTTAATAATAGATCTTAAGGCTAATCGTCCAATTCTTCCAAAACCGTTAATCCCAATCTTTATCATTTATTTCTATTAGGTTTTATTGAAAAAAAGTAGTTTTAAATCGACATAATATCGCTAACACGCAGTAATTCTTTGTTTATTTCGTGATGCCCTTTTACAGCTTGATCCAATTCAGTTGTTTCTACCTTATTATTAATTAAACCTACCATTAAGTTAGACTTTCCATCCAATAATAATTCAACCGCTTTTACGCCTAATCTAGTTGCTAAAACACGATCAAAACAACTTGGAGCTCCTCCTCGCTGCATATGACCTAATACAGAAACTCTTACTTCGTACTGAGGTAAATTTTCTTCAACATAATCAGCTAATTCAAATACATTTTTTCCAATTTTATCTCCTTCAGAAACTACAACAATACTAGATGATTTACCTGATCTTTTGGTTCTTTTTAAAGATTCTAATAATCTTTCTAAACCTAAATCTTCTTCAGGAATTAAAATCTCTTCTGCACCAGCTCCAACACCTGCATTTAAGGCAATAAATCCTGCATCTCTTCCCATTACTTCAACAAAAAACAGTCTATTATGTGAGCTCGCAGTATCTCTAATTTTATCAATTACATCAACAACTGTATTTAAAGCTGTATCATAACCAATTGTAAAATTAGTTCCAAAAATATCATTATCAATCGTTCCAGGAATTCCAATACAAGGCAAAGAATGTTCTTCGTTAAAAACCATACTTCCTGTAAATGTTCCATCACCACCAATTAAAACTAAAGCATCAATTTCAGCTTTTTTTATTTGTTGATATGCTTTCTCCCTACCTTCTTTTGTTCTAAATTCTTTAGATCTGGCAGTTTTTAAGATAGTACCTCCTCTGTTAATAATATTACTAACATTTCTAGCAGTTAACACTTTAAAATCTCCTTCTATTAAACCTTGGTAACCTCTATAAATTCCAACACATTCAATATTATAATATGCACATGCTCTTACAACTGCTCTAATTGCAGCATTCATTCCTGGCGCATCACCTCCTGAGGTAAGCACACCAATTTTTTCAATTTTTTTTCCCATAAGTGAAATTCAAAAGTACTTTAAATTTTGGACGCAATTTAGTAAAATAAAAAATTAATTGTTACCATAAATTTTTTGGATAAATTCCTGAATCTTTTAATTTTTGAATTTCTGAAGTAACATAAGCTTTATCTTCTTTGTAGGTTACCCCAAACCATCTTGCATCCGATTTTAGAACCTGCATTGTTGCAATTTTATTAACAATTAAATGGTTAACTGCCAACGGAATAAAAAATTCTGCTTTTGGTTCTTTATAATTTTCTTTTAAGAAATCTTCGAAAAGAGATTCGGACAATTCGAAGTATTTTGGTGTAAATCCGAAGAAATTCATAGAAACTATAGTATCCTCTGATATTGGTTTTAAAACACCATCGGATTCCTTAAATTTTAATATTCCATCAACTTTTTCAATATGTGTACGTTCTGTAATCCCTGTTAAGAATCCGTCTTTATTTACATTACACTCTCCTCTAGAAACAAAACCATATTCTGAAATTGTGTTTTTTAGAACATAGCCCATCATATTAAAATTACTCGAATCTTTATCAGTATTTTTAAGTGCCTCAGCAATTCCTATAAATGCCGCTCTTCCATAAAAATCATCAGCATTTATAACTGCAAAATTTTCTGAAATAACATCTTTTGCCATTAATAAGGCGTGACCTGTTCCCCAAGGTTTTTGACGGTTATTATCTTTGTATTTTTCTGGAATATTATCTATTTCCTGAAAAACATATTCAACCTTAATTTTACCTTTTAATTTTGGATTAAAAAAGGCTTTAAAATCTGCTTCAATACTTTTTCTAATGATAAAAACTACTTTACCAAAACCAGCCTGAATAGCATCATAAATTGAAAAATCTAAGATTGTATCACCTTGTTCAGAAAATGTATCTAACTGTTTTAAGCCTCCATACCTACTTCCTATTCCTGCGGCTAATATTACTAATGTTGGTTTGTTCATTTTTTAAAAAATTACTATTTTATATTAATTAATTTTCTTGTTTTAAGCTCTTTAACTACTGGTTTGACAGTTTTTACAGAATCTATTTCTTTTTTCTTTTTCAATCCTAATTTTTCTAATAATTCTGTTCCATTATCAAAATCTATTTGATAGTTAATACCAATTCCTTGTGTATAACCTTCTTCATCTTGTTCTGAATATTGAATTTCGTTTTGACGATTAAAAATGGAAGATCTTAATGTTCCTGCATCATTTAGTAAAAAGTCTATAGTTACTTCACCAATTATACTTGTAGGCTCTTTAGAACCAACTGGCATACTTGCTTTCCCGTTAATTAAAATTCTGTCATTTATTTCGTATCCAAAATTAAAACCAAACTGATCGTTAATATTTAAATTGTCTATCCTGTTTTTTTCTCCGAAAGTGTAAACAGGTTTTAGTTTAAATTTATTATCTCCTTTATTTACAATATTATCAAAGGCATTTGAAAGTAAATCTGAAGCTGTTCCATAAACCAAACCACTTGTATTAACACTTAAATCGGTTTCGTTATAAAATGCTCCTGAAGCTAATAACGATACAAAATGTCTTGTTTTACTGTTGTCATCATTACTATTTAATTTAAAGGCTAACTCAGAAGCTACTGTAGAACTGGAATTTGGAATTTCTATATCGAATGTTCTTTCAGAATCAAACAATTCACCTGAAAAACGTGTAATTAAATCGATTGGTATTTTTCTATTTGCAGTAATATTTTCTAAAAGTGATTTTGGATTTGCAGAAACTCTATACACGGCTTCAATATTAATATTTGCGGTAAACGGATCTCCACTCCAAGAGATACTTCCTCCTTTTTTTACATTAAATGGTTTGTTAATTATACCTCCATATTTAAAATTATAGATACCATTATCTACTATAAAATTACCATACATATTAAACTTATCTTTGGTATCTATTTCTATTTGTAAATTTCCTGTTCCACTACCTTTTAAAGAACTTCCTGTAGCTTTATCAAGTACCATTTCTACTTCTGCATCTTTGGTTACTTCTAAATTAAAGTTAAGGGATAAACCCTTTAATTTCTCTGAAATAAAAGCTTTTCTACTTTCTATTTCATTCGCATCTTCATCTTTACT
>NZ_JBFLKT010000058.1:0-11277 GCF_040883305.1 Lutibacter sp. | reverse complement strand
TTATAATTCTAATTATTTTAGCATTAGGTAGTAAGTATTATTTTTTAAAATTTAATTCTATTTTTATTTGAAAAATAGTGTTGAAATAGTTTTAGAATGATATCTTTAAAAAACTAATTAAAAATATAAACAATGGAATTACCAAAAAGAGCAGGAGATAATCCTTTGGCGGTTGAATTAGAAGCAGGAAAAAAATATGCTTGGTGTACTTGTGGACTTTCTTCGAGTCAACCCTTTTGCGATGGGCACCATAAAGGAAAAGGAATGGCGCCTCAAGTTTTTAAGGCAGAAAAAACAGAAACTAAGTATTTATGTGCTTGTAAAGCAACTAAAAATGGACCTTTTTGTGATGGATCTCATAAATAATACCAATTAAAAAAACTTTTTATATTGTAAAACCCTAAAATCGAATGTATTAAAATTAGGGTTTTCCTTTTTTTGTAATTTATATTCAAGATTGCTACCAACAGCGCGGTTTGCAGCACCAGAAGGCGCAGTGAGTGAAACACTTGTTATAATTTTGTTATTTATATCGAATTGATGAATTCTTGGTGTATTTAAGTCAACAGGAATAAATTTAATATCTAAACTTTTTAGCAATCTTCTTAAATGGTATTCGGGACCGTTTTTACTATTTCCTCCTGTTAAAAGCAGCGTATCTACTTTTGGGAATTTTTGTAAATAATAAATTAGATCTCTTAATTGAATGTTTTCCATACCAAGATCTGAAGCATCAATTTTTTTACGGAAACAAGATTCAACAATGTCACAAATACCAATATTATTAGCTATTAAAAAATCTTTGCGTTGCTGAATTGCAAATTCAGTAGTTTCAAATTTTAAGTTTAAATTATAAATTTCATCTAAAATTTTCCATAATTGTCCGTCAATACTTCCATAGCAAAAATCTACATCTCCTATTTTTAAAATTCCTTTAGAAAATCTAGGAGGAGGCAGCGTACCAACAATTAATTTGGTGGCGTTTTCGGGAATAAAAGGTTTGAATGGATGTTTATGGATAAAACTCAAAAAGCTAAATTATATTTTTTTCTTTAAAGTAATTAGAATAACACCATTGGATCCTCGCACACCATAAATAGCAGTTTCAGGACCTTTTAAAACACTTATTTTATCTACAAATTGCGGCGAAATATTATCAATGCTTGAAACAGGAGATCCGTTCACTATAAATAATGGAGATGTGCTTCCTCTAAAAGAAGTGGTTCCACGAACAAGAATTGTATTGTCTGATTGAACTCTAACACCAGGTACTTTAGCTCTAATCATTTCAAAAATATCTTTATACTCAAAAGTGTCATTATCACGAGCTTTTACAACTTTTCTATTTTTATTTGGGTTGTAATTATTGTAGATAAAGTCAATTTTCTTTTGTCCTTCATAATCAATTTCAATTACTCCTCTAGAAAAAGAAAAAGCTTTTATTTTTTTTGTTTCAGCATTTATTTTTAACTTATATGCTCCAAAACTGTTTACTTTTGTTTTAGTTTTAACTTCGTCAACAAAGAAAACAACATCTTTAATTATAGTGCCATTTATATCTTTTACATAACCAGATATTGAGTTTTTTTTATTTTTTGATTGGCTAAAAACCATTGTTGAATAGGATGCAATTATAAAAAGTAATGCCGTAATTTTTAAAGAGTTTTTCATATTAATTAAGAAGCTGTTAAAATTATTTTCAATACAAATTTGGAATAGTAAATTTAATAATAAAAATCAAATATTGTGCCAATTACTATATATTTAACAAGAGTTTATAACGGTTGATAATTTATAAAAATGCATAATTGTTTTTATATAATCGACAAATAAATAAATACTTGTTAAATTTGCTTCCTAATCTATAATAATGCTCGAAAAATTAAATCGATTTATTAAAAGTTTTAATTTTTTAAAAGCTTTTGTTTTAGCTTTTTCAATGGTAATTCCTATACTTATTTCAAATGCTGTTTTAAATGATATTTCAGTTGGTTTCAGTATTGCATTGGGTGTTTTGTTTTGTTCTCCAACCGATGTTCCAGGAAGTTTAAAACATAAGTTTTATGGCACATTAATGGCTATCTTCTTATCGTTTAGCTTGACTTTTTTATTTGGAGCCATTGCCTATTATAATTGGGTATTGGTTTCAGCTTTAGGTATTGTAGTTTTTTTAGTTTCGTATTTCTCAGTTTTTGGATTTAGAGCATCACTTATTTCATTTGCTGGTCTTTTGGCAATTACATTAAGTTTTGCCTATGATAGTTCTCAAATGACGCTGCTAGTACACTCATTGTTAGTAATGTTAGGTGGGTTTTGGTATTTATTTTTATCAATGTCTGCTTCATTATTACTTCCTAAAATACAAACGGATCAATTATTTGTTACTATAATTGAGAAGACTTCTGAATTTTTAAAAGTTAGAGGAGAGTTATTAGTTTGCAAAACTAATAGAGAGGTTTTGTATCATAAAATGTTTGAATTACAAACTCAAATTAATGAAAGCCACGAATCTATTAGAGAAATTATTTTAAGTAAACGTAACAATTCGGGTTTTTCTAATAGAACAAGAAGACAACAACTGTTGTTTTCAGAATTAATGGAAATTTTAGAATTAGCAGTTTCAAATCCTGTTAACTATGAGCAGTTCGATAAAGTTTTTGAAAAACACAGTAAAAATATTGAAGTATTTAAAAAACTGAATTTTGAAATAGCAAATCAACTTAAACATATTTCAAGAGTTATTAGGAAAGAGGAAAAGTTAAAATCAAATACGAAGATTTCAGAAATTTTAAAAGAAATTCAAGAAAATATTGAATATTATACGGTTTCAGTTGGTTTACCAACATCTAGAATAGGCACCTTAATGCTTATAAATCTTAAAAATTATCAAGAAAAACAGGTTCAAAGCCTTATTGGTATAGAGCGTATTTTGGGTAATTATATTTCAAACAATAAAATTTTAGGGATAAAGGATGCTAGCAGGTTTATTACACCTCAAGATTATGATTTAAGTAAAATTGTAGAAAATTTTAGTTTTAAGTCTCCTGTTTTTAAGCATTCGTTACGTTTAGCGATAATTGTTGTTTTTGGTTTTTTAATAGGAAATCTTTTTTCTATGCAAAACCCTTACTGGATTTTAATTACAATAGTTGTAATTATGCGTCCAAGTTATGGACTTACAAAAGAGCGTTCTATAAATAGAGTTATCGGCACTTTAATTGGTGCTGCAATTGCCACTACAATTATTCTTATTACTCAAAATATCATAATTTATGGCATTATTGCAATAGTTTCGTTGCCGTTAGCCTTTTCATTAATACAATCTAATTATAGAAATGCGGCAATTTTTATAACACTTAATGTAATTTTTGTGTATGCAATTTTAGACCCAAATATTCTGTCTGTTGTTAAATTTAGAATTATAGATACTCTGATTGGTGCTTCTTTGGCTTTTAGTGCAACTTATTTTTTATGGCCAGCTTGGCAATTTCAAAACATTCAAGAAAATTTTATTGAAACTATACAATCCAATTGTGATTTTTTAAAACAAATAGATATTTATTATCATAAAAAAGGAGAAGTTCCAACAGTTTATAAATTATCAAGAAAAAAAGCGTTTTTAGCTATTGGAAATTTAAATGCTGCTTTTCAACGGATGAATCAAGATCCTAAATCTAAACAAAGGGAATTCGCGGTTATATATAAACTAATTACAATAAATAATACTTTTTTATCTTCGTTAACAGCCTTAGGAATGTTTATTAGACATAATAAAACAACCATTGTTCCATCACATTTTGAAATTATAGTAAGTCATATAATTGCGAATTTAAGATTAGCGGTTGAACTGCTTGAAGATAAAGAAAAACTAACTAATGTGGAACATTCTGAAGTTGAAATAGCTCAAAAAAAATACGAAGATTATTTTGAAGATTTATCAAATAAGCGCGAAAAAGAAATAGAAGAAGGTGTTGAAATATCTGCTAAAATGCGTGCTCAATTAAAGGAAACACAACTGGTTTCTGAACAAATTAATTGGTTGTTTAATTTATCAGAAAAATTAGTTAATGCAGTTAGGCTTTACAAGTCTAATAATGAAAATTGAGTTATTATAATCTTTAAAAAGTACACTTCTGATAATAATCACTGTGAGAACCAATATTTCGACTCCGCTCAATAACCGATTGCTGAGCGGAGTATAAGCATAAGTTTAGAGGAGTTTACTAAATTCTAATATCAAAACTATTTCACCTTTTCACCACCAACATAAGTCTCTTCAACTTGTATGTAAGGAATTTTCTCGGCTTCTACAGTCATAATATCTTTATTTAAAATAATAAAATCAGCCATTTTTCCAACTTCAATACTTCCTTTTTCGTTTTCTTCGAAATTAGAATAAGCGGCCCAAATTGTCATTCCTTTTAGTGTTTCTTCTCTGGTTAAAGCATTCTCCATTTGAAAACCATTTTCCGGATAATTGTTTAGATCTTTACGAGCTACTGCAGCATAAAAGGTTAAAAACGGACTTACTTTTTCAACAGGAAAATCTGTTCCTAAAGCAACTTTTCCGTAAGTGTTTAATAAATCTTTAAATGCGTAAGCTCCTTTAATACGCTCAGCGCCAATTCTGTCTTCTGCCCAATACATATCAGAAGTTGCGTGTGTTGGCTGTACAGAAGGTAAAATATTATTGAAATAATCAAAATCAGGTTTATCAATTATCTGAGCGTGCTCAATTCTCCAACGTCTGTCTTTTTGGTCTTTTAAAACTTCTTTATAGGTTTTTAGCATTACATAATTTGCAGAATCACCAATTGCATGAGTATTCATTTGAAAATCTGAGGCAGCTATTTTTTTAGCATACCGTTGTAAATCTTTTAAAGGAGTAACTAAAGCACCAAAATGATTGTGTTTATCGCTATATGATTTTTTCATAGCAGCACCACGAGAACCCAAAGCACCATCTGAATAAACTTTAAAAGAGCGTACATTTAAACGGTCAGTTTTTAGAATTCCATTTTTAGTGAAATAATCTATATTAGCATCATTAACAGAAACCATTGCGTATATTCTCATTTTAAGTTCATCAGCTTGTTGTAAACTATCTATTATTTCGATAGCTTGTTTTGAAAGCCCAGCATCATCTACGGTAGTTAATCCTAAATCGAAACAAATTTTTTCGGCGTCTTTTAAACCTTGAACAATTTCTTTGGTAGAAGCTTTCGGAATTTTAGAACTGATTAATCCCATTGGACCATCAATAAAAATACCTGTTAATTTTCCGTCTTTTTTTACAATAAAACCACCTTTTTCCGGAGAATCTACAGTTACATTTGCTAAATCTATAGCAGCCTGATTTGCCAATAAAGCGTGACCATCAATTCTTCTAACAGCAATAGGTGTATTTGGAAAAAGTTCATCTAATTTATCTTTGGTAGGAAAATCTTTTTCTTCCCAATCGTTTTGATCCCAGCCACGACCTGTTATATATGAAACGTTTTTTTCTTTTTGAAAATTGACTATACGTTGTACAACTTCATCAAAGCTTTTTGTGCCAGATAAATCTACTTTTTGTTGTTGCATTCCTAGCCCTAAAAAATGGCAATGTGCATCTATAAATCCCGGGATTATTGTTTTTCCTTTAGCATCATTTATAAAAGTTGGTGAATATTTCGATTGTATTTCAAGTGAAGACCCAATAGCAACAATTTTACCATTTTCTATGGCGAAGGCTTCAACTTTTTCAAAACTAGTATTTACGGTATAAATATTTGCATTAATTATAATGCTATCTACTTTTTCTTTTTTTTGGCAAGAAGAAAAAATAATACAGAAAATTAAAATTGATAGTTTTTTCATGGTGTAGTTTTTAATGATGTTAAAACTACATAAAAAATTTCTAACTACTACAAATCAAATTTATAAGTAATTCCGGCTAAAACCTGCAAAGGTTGTACTTGATAGTTTACAAAAGGTTCATATTTTTCACCAAGTGCATTGTTTAGTTTAGCAAAAGCTGTTAATCTATCGGAGAAAATATAACCACCATTTAAGTTTAAATCCATATATGATTTATTTGTTGCAATTGGAGTAGTAACATTTACCACACCAAATTCTGTTACAATATCTTTTGTTGCACCACTATAAAATAATTTAGCACCTGCAAACCATTTATTGTTTTGATAATCAGCAGAAATAGTAGCTGTTATCTCTGGTAAATTCCAAGCTTCTAATTCATTTTCGGTAGTATAATTATTGTAATTAATAGTTCCAGTAAAATTAAATTCTTCTGAAGCATCTATGGTTATTTCACCAAAAAAACCGAGTGTTTTTACGTTGTCGTAAATTACTTTAAATGAGTTTCCAGCTTCATATGCATAGGTGGTATTTTGTGTACCAGCTGTTTTTGAAGAATTTTGAAGAAATAGGGGTTTGTTTTGTTGATTTGTATGGCTTACATTAAAATTATAACCAATGTTTGAAGCCAGTTTTCCTTTAGCGCCTGCATAGGCTTTGTATTGCTTATCGGTTTGCTGAATGTTTAAAGTTGGTGAAACATATGGATTTAAAGTAGCATAATTCTGATACGTATTTTGTACTAAATCTCCAGTAGCACCAGCAACCAAAATAAACACTTCGTCTATTAATTTAAGTGAAGCAGTAACATTTGGATATGCATAAAATTTATTGGTTTTGTTTTCTAGATCGCTAGAATAATAGAGTTTAGCGCCTAAATTAACAGTTAAATTATCACGTAACACTTCAAAATTAGGATTAACACCTAAGTTTAAAAAGCTATATTTTAAATCATCGTTTGTGGTATAATTTTGTTTAAATTTTCCATTTACTAAATCAACTAAAAATTTAGCATTTATTAATTCAGTAGAGATTGGAAATTCTAGTTTTGGCGTTATTTTAAATCTGAACTCGTTACTATTATAATTGTCAGAAAAATTTACTAATTCTGCAGTTGCACCTTTAAAAAAGGAATCTTTAAAATCAACGTTTCCACCAACATATATATTTTTATAGATTTGTTTTTCATCTATAGTGTTTAGAATTGCATCTTCAAAAGTTGCACGAGTTCCATAATAGTTATACAATTTACGTTGTACACCTGCATTAATTTGCCAGTTGTAATATTTGTCGAAAAACTTGTAAAAGCCATCAATACGGGTATCTGCAAAACTATCGTTTAATTGTAAATCTTTAATTCCACCTTCAGAAGAATGGTGGTTTATAAAAATTCCTAGATCACTATATCTTGGGTCTCCTGTATGCAAATATGCTTCAAACAACGGACTTGTAAAATTTCCAAAACCTGCGGAAATATAGTTTTCGAACAAACGTTCTTTTGGAGATCGTTTTACACCTTTTGCTTTTCCTTTTGAAGGCGTAAAAGTTGAAGCAACTGGGATTGAAAAAATACTATATGTAACTTTTTCTTTTTGTATTGTGGTAGCGGTATCTATACTTGGATTGGATTTTACTTTAAACGCATCAGAAATTTTTGGAGTGTACGGTTTTACAACTAAAATTTCTTCAGTTTTTAAGGTATCTACTTTGGTTTCTTGTGAAAAAGAAGTTCCAATTGTAAAAATAGAAAGTGTTATTATAAATAGCTTTCGCATAGGTTTTAGTTTAAAAGTTGAAAGTTTATAAAGGTTGAAGGTTGTTTTGAATAAACTTGTCATTATTTTAATTTTTTACGGATTCGTTTGTCTTTGCTGCTTCAGTTTTAATTTTAGTTAAAGCTGTTTTGGCTTCTTCAACTACATCATTAAATTGGGCAAAGTTTTTAATAACACTTTCCAAAATATAGGTGGCCTGGTAGGCATCATTTAATTCGAAATAATTGTTTGCCATAATTATTAATCCTTTTGCGGCCCAATATTTATAGGCCGAATAATCTGATGCAATTTTTTGAACAATTTGATTTGAAACTCTATGACTTCCATCTTTATTCTCGAAATATGCATTGTAGTACAACGCTTCAGCTTTTAATTCTCCAGTAGCAATCTTTTCAACTTCGGTATAAGCGTTTCTTGCTTTGGTTTCATTATTTGTTTTAATTGCTGAACGTGCAATTATAATTTGTGCATCGGATTTTACACGATTTTCTAATTTAGAATTGTTCAATACCATTTCTGCGTAGGTAGCAGCTTTGCTATATTCTTTATTTTCGTAATAACCCTTCATTAAATTTGATTGTGCAAACGTAATATTTTGAGGTAAATCGGCTTCTTTTTCTAAACGTTCTAATATGGGAATAGCTTTTTGCCAGTTGTTGTTTTCTAGATATACCAATGCCAATCTAGATAGCGAATTTTCTGTAAATTCATTCTGCTGTTGCTCAATAACAAAAGTATAATGCGGAATTGTTTCTTCCTGTTTATCTTCTGAAAATAGCGATTGAGCTAAATAAAAATGAGCTTGTAAGGCGTGTAAACCTTTAGGGAAATTTAACAAGTACTTTTTAAAACTTGAAACAGACTTACTATGGTTGTTTTGCAAGTATTGTTTTTCTGCAGATTCGTACATATCGTTATCTAATTCAGCATCGGAAACATTTACAAAATCAACATTTTTTATCCATTGTGCATATTCATCAACTCTTCCTAAATCAACATAAATTTGACGAGTATCTTTAACCGCTTGTCTAGCTTCCGCAGTATTTGGAAAGCGATTTACCACAGATTTATAGGTTGTTAACGCTTGTTCACTTTGATCGGTATTGTAATAAATTAACCCTTTTTTTAGTAAGGATTTAGAAACTAACGGACTTCTTTTATACACAGTAATTAGATTGTCGAAACTTATAATTGCCTGTTGGTTTTCTCCTTTTTTAATATAAGAATTACCCAATACATAAAGAGCATCATCTCTATAAGTTGAGCGCGCGTGCTTGTTTAAAAAAGAATTTAAGGTTTTAATTTTTAAATTTTCATTACCAGTTAAACCATAACAAATTGCTTTTTGAAATTGTGCGTAATCACCATCAATACCATTTGTTTCAATGGCTTTATTATAATAATTTATGGCGTTAGAATAGCTGCTATTTACAAAATATCCATCTGCAATTCTTAAATAACTATCATTCTTTCTAATTTCGTCGTCGGTATTTTTAGAGATGTATTTTTTAAAAGCATCAATTGCATTTGTATATTCTTTCTGTTTGAAAAAAGCATAGGCAATATTGTAATCTACATGTTCAAATTCTGAAGTATTTGAGGCTTCTGAGCTTGTTTTAAATTTATTAAAATCAGCTAAGGCATCTTTAAAATTATTTAATCTATAATTAGATTCTCCTTTCCAAAAAGTTGCTTTTGCCGTAATTGTTTCATCTAAAGAAACGGTTAAAGAATTTTCGAAATTTTCTAAAGCTTGTTTGTAATTTCCTTCAGAAAAAAGTTCAGAACCTCTATAAAATGCCACTTTTTGAAATAGTGCTTGTTCTTTTGCCTCTTTCTTATTTTTCAAAAATTCTAAAGCTCCTTTATAATCTTTTGAAGTAATGTATGCGCTTATAATTAAATTATCAATTTCTTCTTTGTGTGTAGAATTCGGGTACAATCCTATATATTTCTGTAAAACCTCTGGAACACTTTTGTACGGATTTCCAATTTGGTAACTCAATTTAGCATAGTTTAACCAGGCATCTTTCTGAATTTCGGGCTCAAACTTCATTTGAGTAGCATTTCTGAAAGCATTTAAAGCTTCATTTTTTTGTTCTAATTTTAAATAACATTCCGCTAAATGATAGTATGCATTTTGTGCTACACCATTATTTCCATCAATTATTTTGTTGAAATTACTAATGGCATTTTCAAAGTCTTTTTGTTTGTAATACGAATATCCCAACAAATAATAATCTGTATTGTTCCATTTTCCGCGTTTTCCTTTGTAATTTTTTAAATGTGGTATTGCTTCATTGTATTTTTGAAGGTTAAAATAACTTTCACCCACAATTTTAGAAATTTCAGAATGTTCTAAACCTCTAGATTTTTCGAGTAATGGTTCTCCTTTTTCAATTGCAAGTTCAAATTTTCCTAGCTTAAAATTCATATCAGCCAAATAATAGGAAACATCTTTTTTAAACGAGGTATCTTCTTCAACTTCACCTAAATATTTGTCGGCGGTTTCATAATCATCTTGATTGTAAGCTATAAAACCATAATAATATTTAGCTTGCGCTCCATATTCTTGTGAGTCTAATAAATTTAAAAAGTAATTTTTAGCTTCACTATAATTTTTAGTTGCAAATAAAGAATAGGCATATTTAAAATTATAGGTTTCTTCTTGTTTTATAGATAAATTAGTAGTGTTTACTTTTTTAAACCATTTTGCGGCATAGGAATATTTACCAACTTTAAAATAATAGTTAGCAACATCTAAAAAAGCGCTATTTCTTTTGGTACTTGTTGGATATTTATCAACAAATTGCTGCATTAAATCGTCCGAATTTCGTTGCCCTAAAACAATAGCACAATTTGCGGCATAGAATTCGCAATTGGCTTTTAGTTCAGAAGCATTGTCAAATTCACTTTTTAACGCATTAAATTTATGTTGGGCTGCAACATAAGCTTTGTTTTGATACAATTCAACGGCGTGGTTATATTCTTTAAGAGGATTGGTGTAAATGGCCGATTTTTGAGCAAAAACAGTTCCAAGGATAAAAAATATGATGAAAGGTAATACACTATTTTTATAATTCATTTTAATAAAAATTGAAAGTTTAAAACTATAATCTAATAACGCAATATTTTTTTGAAATTGCATAGACTATTCGTTTTTTTATCAAAATGTTATAACAAAAACTATTCCCTAATTTTATATTTTAATTGTACAATTCTTAAATTAATTAATTATTAGTTGTTTAGATGTTGAAAAATTATAATTAAATATTTAGATTTGTTAAAAATCATTTTTAAATGTCAGAAGCAATACTTTCCTTACAAAATGCTGAAATTTTTCAACGCGAAAATTTAGTTTTATCCAATGTAAATCTCACAATAAACACAGGAGAGTTTGTGTATTTAATTGGAAAAACGGGCAGTGGAAAAAGTAGTTTAATGAAAACTTTGTATGGAGATTTAAACTTAGATAAAGGAACGGGAAGTATTGTAGGTTTTAATTTAAATACTTTAAAAGAAAAGGAAATTCCATTTTTAAGAAGAAAGTTAGGAATTGTTTTTCAGGACTTTAAATTATTAAATGATAGAAATGTATTTGAAAATTTAAAGTTTGTTTTAAAAGCTACTGGTTGGAAAGAACCAG
>NZ_JBFLKT010000057.1:0-6556 GCF_040883305.1 Lutibacter sp. | reverse complement strand
CCTTGTTCCCAAGTTTCATCGGTTAGATAAAAAGAGGCCATTTCTTGTCCTTTAAATCCGAATGATTTTGCTATTGTTAAATGCAATTCTTCTAAATTAATAGCTTCATTTACAATAATGTCTCTAAAAACATCTTGCTCAACATCTAATATTACTCTAATTTTATACGCCATTTTATACGGTACAATTTATTTGCAAAGGTAGTATTTAAAGTTTTAATTCTTATTTTTACCAATCTAATTTTTTAAATATGAATACTAAAGAAGAAGCTCTAAATAAGTTAAAAGTTTTAAATAAGATGTGCGAAAACACTTTAAATGAAACTCTAAACATAAAATATATTGATTTAGGTGAAGATTTTTTAGTTGCAAGAATGCCTGTAGATTCAAGAGTTCACCAGCCAGATGGAATTTTAAATGGTGGAGCAACTATGGCTTTGGCAGAAAGTGTTGGGAGTCCAACCTCAATGCTAGCAATTGATATGGATAAATATAGTGTGCGCGGTATTGAATTTTCTGCAAATCATTTACGTAGTGTTAAAAAAGGATTTGTTACTGCAACTGCAAAAATTATTCATAAAGGAAAAACAATACATTTGGTTGAAATTAAAGTTGAAGACGATAGAGGTAGAGTTATTTCTATTTGTAAAATAACCAATTATATTTTAGCAAAAAGATAAAAATAAGAATAGTTACTATACCCATTTAATTAATGAATTTAAGCTGTAATATTGATACTTTTTTTGAGAAAGTTAGTGAAATGTACAACACTAATTTACCTTTTGTTGTTTTTAGAAAACCAAACGACACAAAAATTACTGCATTGTGTCAAAATTCATCAGTGCTTTATGTGTTAAAATCGTTTGAAGAATCAGGTTTTATTTTTTCGCCTTTTAATAAAAACGAATCTAAAATACTATTTCCTTTTAATTACTGTGATAAAATTTTTGCGGCTGTAGAAAAGGATTTCAACGTTACTGAAATAGAATCAGGATTTAAAGTTGATGAAAACCCAGAAGCTAAGAAACAGCACATATCTATAGTACAAAATGCTATAGATTTTATAAATACGAATCAAGCAAAAAAAATTGTTTTATCTAGAAAAGAGAAGGTTTCTTGTAATGCAATTGAAGTATTTGATGTGCTAAAAAAAATGCTGAATAATTATAAAAATGCATTTGTTTACGTTTGGTTTCATCCAAAGGTTGGTTTATGGATGGGAGCAACACCTGAGCGTTTAATAAGTATTGATAAACAGCTTAATTTAAAAACAATGGCACTGGCAGGAACACAAAAATTTAATGAAACGTTGCAAGTAGAATGGCAAGAAAAAGAATTGCTGGAGCAACAATATGTAACAGATTATATTTTAGAAAATATAAAAGATAAAACTACCAAAATTGAAACCAAAGGTCCTTATACGGTAAAAGCTGGAAGTTTATTGCATTTACGGACAGATATTTCTGCAAATTTAAAAGCATCAAACTTATTGGGTAATTTAATTAATTCTTTGCATCCAACACCTGCTATTTGTGGGATTCCTCAAAATATAGCAACAGATTTTATTTTGAAACATGAAAACTATAACAGGGTATTTTATTCGGGTTATTTAGGAGAATTAAATATAAATAATACTACCAATTTATTTGTAAACTTAAGGTGCATGAAAATTAAAGAAAATAAGGCAACACTCTATATTGGAGGTGGTATTACAACTAAAAGTATCGCAGAAAATGAATGGAATGAGACTGTTGCAAAGGCAGAAATTATGAAGCGAGTTTTGTAAAACATGAAATACTAAATTTAAAGTAAATTGCACAACAATAAAAGTTTAAACATGTCGTGGGGTAACATTTTATAACAATTTCCATCAATTAATTTCAAATAATCCAACTAAAAATTTAGCATTTCCTTGTTTTATAACTGAAAGTTACAATTAGCCAACTCAATTTATAATGATAACAATCAGGAATGTATCTTGTTTAATTTCATAAAATATCACAATAACTTTATGTACCTTTGCACTTTTAAAAATTCTAAAAATTAAATGCCACAATTTCCTAAAAACGAATTGGCTCAAATTGTTATAGCATCTTGTATTGCGAATGGAGTTGCACATGTTGTAATTTCTCCAGGTTCTAGAAATGCGCCGTTAACTATAGGTTTTACAAATTCCTCTGCTATAAAAACGTATAGTATTGTAGATGAGCGTTGTGCGGCATTTTTTGCAATGGGTATTGCGCAACAATTACAAAAACCAGTTGCAATTGTTTGTACTTCGGGTTCTGCGCTTTTAAATTATTATCCAGCAATTGCCGAAGCTTTCTATAGTAATATTCCGTTGGTTGTTATTTCGGCAGACAGACCAGCGCATTTAATTGATATTGGTGATGGACAAACAATACGTCAGGAGCACGTATTTGAAAATCATATTTTAGCGTCTATTAGTTTAAATGAAGACTTAAATATTGACGGTTCTATTAAAGAAATGATTGATGAAACTATAAAAATTTCATTCCAACAAAAAGGACCTGTTCATATAAATGTACCTTTTGATGAGCCTTTGTATGAAACAACACATAAATTAACTCATTTTGTACCAATTTTAAACGATTTGGAAGAAATTCCATTAGATGTAGATTATTTAGAAAAATTTGCAACAATTTGGAATACATCAAAAAGAAAAATGGTGTTGGTAGGTGCTAATTACCCAAGTGATTTGTTACAAATTCAATTAGAACATTTGACTAAAGATCCATCGGTGCTAGTATTGATAGAAAATACTGCAAATGTTTCAAATTCAAAATTTATTAATAGTATAGATAAATTAATTTTTCCGTTGGAAGATGATGATTTATCACACTTTCAACCAGATATTTTATTAAGTTTAGGAGGTTTAATTGTTTCAAAAAAAATTAAACAGCATCTTAGAAAATTAAAGCCGAAACATCATTGGCATATAGATTCTATAAGGGCGTTTGACACCTTTTTTAGTTTAAATAATCATTTTAAAATTTCACCAGAATTATTTTTTAGTCAGTTTTTCTTTTTAACCAAACCATTAGAGAGTGATTATCAAGAATTTTGGCTTCAAAAAAAGTCAAAACGTTTAAAAAAACATCAAAAGTTTATAGCTGATTGTAAGTTTTCAGATTTAAAAGTAATTGATACCGTTTTAAAATCTATTCCAACAAATTCACAATTGCAAATTGGCAATAGTTCAATAATACGATATACCCAATTATTTGATATTAATAAAACGCTACCTGTCTTTTGCAATAGAGGAACCAGTGGAATTGATGGAAGCACAAGTACTGCTATTGGAGCTGCAACTGCCGTAAAAGAAAATACAGTTTTTATTACAGGAGATATTAGTTTTTTTTATGATAGCAATGCATTATGGAATAAGTATATTCCGAAAAATTTCAGAATTATTTTAATTAATAATAATGGAGGAGGAATTTTTAGATTTATTCCCGGACCAAAAGAATCCAGTGCATTAGATTATTTTGAAGCACCACATAATTTAACCGCAGAACATTTATGTAAAATGTATAATTTTAATTATGCCACTGCTGCCAATGAAGACGAATTAAAAAAGGAACTTAACGGTTTTTATAATGAATGTGAAAATCCTAAATTATTAGAGATTTTTACACCAAGAGAAGAAAACGATTTAATATTAAAAGCATATTTCAACAATTTAAAATAAAAATATTATGGATTTAAAAGTAGGAGAAAAAGTAGATTTAATTGTTGTAAGAAATATAGCAATAGGATTTACAGTTTTAGTAAATGAAGAATTTGAAGGAATGCTTTATAAAAATGAACTGTACCAAAAAATTGAAGAAGGTCAGAAATTAGTTGGATTTATAAAGAAGATACGTGATGATGAAAAGCTAGATATTAGTTTGCAGGCGGTTGGTTTTAAGCATACGATTGTTAAAAATGAAATTGCAATTTTAAATGCTTTAAGGAAAAATGACGGGTTTTTAGCACTGCACGATAAAAGTGACCCAAATGATATAAAACATCAATTAGGAATGAGTAAAAAGGCGTTTAAAAGCGCTATTGGAGGTTTGTTTCGTCAAAAATTAATTGTTATTTCTGAAGAAGGAATAAAGTTTGTATAATTATATATTTAACAAAAAAGCGTACTAAAATATATTTTAGTACGCTTCTTTGTTTACAAGAATGTTATATTTTCAATCCACTTTTTAAGTCGGTACCTAATGCACTTTTATGGACTAAAACAGAAATTGTTTTAAGTCTGAAAAATGCTTTACTCATATAGATATAGCCATTGTTTCCAATTTTTTCACCAGTATTTCCCCAAGAGTTTTTTACTTTGTAATATTCAGTACCATTTTGATCTTTTACCACACCTACAATATGCATTAAATGATCGTCGGTTGTATTATAATTTTCAAATTCTTGTTGTCTAAATTCTGGAGTAATTGTATTTTCTTCAACAATATAAGTCAAACATTTTTCTTGTTCATCTAATTTTTTTGGAACTATAGCAACACCAAATTTTGAAGAAAATGTTTTTTCAGAAACGTCGCAATCTAATGCAACAGTATAGCCTTGTTTTAAGGCATTGTCCGTTTCTAAAACCAATGCATCTAAAGTAATGTTATAAAAAATTCCGTTAGAAAAATTATCAGGAATATTTAGTACAAAACTTGAATTATAAGGTTGGTGTTTAAATGAAGTTAAAGTAACATAATCTGATGCTTGTATGTTGGTTTTTTTTAAAAAAGTATGAGGATCATATGTTATCCCTTCATAATAAAAATCTTCAGGAATTTTACCTAAATGAACATCTAAAATAGAATCTACCGAAGCTCTCCAGTTTGGATAAGGACCATCTTTGTCATTTTTAATATACGCATCTAAAACAACTTTTAACTCAGGAACTATTTTAGAATGGTCGTGTTTTATGGCATCATTTTGAAGTCCAGAATAAGCACTTTCAGGAACCAAACCATTTTTAGCAATTGAGTTAAAAACATCGTGTGCTAAACCGCCTTCACTAAATTGAATTTTACCTTGGCGCATAACATAATTCCAAGCTTTATTAATGTAAGTGTATCTAACATTATACATTTCAGAAATATCAATCATTTCACCTGAAGTTCTGTAGATTTCAGATTCTAAAAAAGAAGAAGCTGCATAGCTCCAACAAGTTCCGGTGTTGCCTTGACTTTTTACAGCAGAAGCTTCAATATCTATAATTGGAGTAAATTCGTATTTTTGTTCAGTTGGTAATTTTATGTTTACAACATTGTCTTCTTGAGCATAAAAAAATGTAGTTGTAACTAGAAGAATTAGTGATAAATAAATGTTTCTCATAAGTTAATTATTTGGGTTTTGTTCAATATACATACCATCTCTTTTTTGAAGTACGCGTTCAATATTTTCATAATATCCATCGGAATTTGGATCTCCTTCAGGTAATTTCATATAGCCATTTTTGTAATATCTTAAAGCCATTTTATATTTTTTTCCAGTTTCGTAATAACGTCCAATATAATAGTCTCCAATGGGTGATTCTTTATATAATTTATTAATCATTTCACCAAAGTTTTTTAAATAATCTCCATTTTCTTTATCTAAAATAATGGCTTCTACGGCAAAGATATCCTTTTCTCTAATTTTTAGGTTACTTCCAAAAAGATATTCTATTTCTACATATTTATTTTCTAAATATGCAATCGCATCTGCAGGAGAGAGATTTTTAATATTGTTTTCAAATTCATCTTCAGAAATAGATGAATACATTTCAAAAATAGAGGCTAAAGCACTTGGAATAGACTGTCCGATTGCAGCAATTTTAGAACTGTTTTTAAAAGCATCGTATTTATATTTAAATTTAACATTATTTACACCATTTAAAATAGTGTCTGTATCTTTAATAATTTTGTCTTTTTCTACTGTATTATCTTTATTATTTGAAACATAATAGTATATGATTTCGTCTTTTAAACTAGTTGCTTTTTGGTGTAATAAAACAGGAATATCTAATGCGTAATACGGACTTATATTTATAAATGCATTAAAAGTAGGATATTGCTCAATTAAAAAATAATTGGTAAAATTTGCAGTTAAAGTATTGCCTACTATGGTTTTAAAAGGTGAAATTCGGTAATTTTCTTCTAAATAATCGATTAATTCAATTTTAATAAATTGATAAAACGCATCACCCTCTTGTGTAGGGAAACTATTTTCCTTTTGATAGGAACAATCCTCATATCTTTCTCCGTTGTAATTCTGGTTGATACCTACAATAATTTGCTCTGGTGCTTTGTCTTTGGAAGCAAATAAAATGGAATTTCCTACATACACATCAAACAAGTATTCTGCATCAAAAACTATTGTTAACGGATATTGTTTAGAGGTTTCGGAAGTATAACTAGGTGGAACATAAATTTTTAAATAGCGATCGTTTTGCAAGATCTCCGAATTAAACTTTTTAGTTTCAATATTTTGAGAAAAAAGGATTGTACTACTTAAGATTATTAAAATTGATAAAAGAATTTTTTTCATGTGTCTTT
>NZ_JBFLKT010000420.1:0-3738 GCF_040883305.1 Lutibacter sp. | reverse complement strand
TATGTGCCTTTTTTAAAGGATTTTGATTTTGTAATTAAATCAAGAAATTCATTTCCTCACAGTAGTGGAATTGCATCTTCAGCAAGTGGAATGAGTGCGTTGGCTTTGTGTATTATGAGTTTGGAGCGGTCATTGAGCGGAGTCGAAAGGACTGACGGATATTTCAATAAAAAAGCATCATTCTTAGCACGTTTAGGTTCTGGAAGTGCTTGTAGAAGTGTTGAAGGCGAATTAATTGTTTGGGGAAAACATAACGAAATTAAAGGAAGTTCTAATTTATTTGGTGTTAAATTCCCTTATAAAGTTCACGAAAATTTTAGAAATTACCACGATACAATTTTGTTAGTAGATGAAGGAGAAAAACAAGTTTCAAGTACAGTTGGACATAAATTAATGCACAACCATCCATTTGCAATACAGCGTTTTAAACAGGCAAATGATAATATTTCAAAAATTTCGGAAGTACTTCAAAATGGAGATTTAAAACAATTTATTGCTATTGTAGAAAGTGAGGCATTGAGTTTACATGCTATGATGATGACCAGTAATCCATATTTTATTTTAATGAAACCAAACACCTTAAAAATTATCAATAAAATTTGGGAGTTTAGAGTAAAAACGAGTAGTAATATTTGTTTTACATTAGATGCTGGTGCAAATGTACATGTGCTGTTTCCAGAGAATGAAAAAGAAAAAGTTAACAATTTTATAATAAGTGAGTTAATTCAATTTTGTCAAGAAAATCATTATATTTGCGATAGAATTGGGTTTGGCGCAAAGCAATTATCCAATATTTAAACTTATGAAAGGACCACTTTTTTACGCAAAAATTTTGCTTTTTGGTGAATATGGAATTATTAAAGACTCCAAAGGATTGGCAATTCCATACAACAGTTACCAAGGCGCTCTAAAAAAATCGAAAAAATTAACTGATAAAACTAAAGAATCTAATAAGAATTTATTGAGATTTTATACTTATTTAGCAGGTTTAGATACCAATTTAGTGCATTTTAATTTAGACGAGTTTAAACAAGATATAGACCAAGGAATGTACTTTGATTCTAGTATTCCTCAGGGTTACGGTGTTGGAAGTTCAGGAGCTCTAGTTGCATCAATTTACGATAAGTATGCAAATGATAAAATAACAGTTCTAGAAAATTTAACAAGAGATAAATTATTGAAATTAAAGGGTGTATTTTCTTTAATGGAATCTTTTTTTCATGGTAAAAGCTCTGGTTTAGATCCATTAAATTCATATTTAAGTATACCGATACTAATAAATTCGAAAGACAATTTAGAAGCTACAGGAATTCCATCGCAAAAAGAAGGTAAAGGAGCTGTATTTTTGTTAGATTCTGAAATTATTGGAGAAACGGAACCAATGGTGAACATTTTTATGAATAAAATGAAAAACGAAGGTTTTAGAAAAATGATTGATGAAGATTTTGCAAAATGTACCGATGCTTGTATTGACGATTTTTTACATGGTAATATAAAATCTTTATTTGGAAATGTTAAGAATTTGTCTAAAATAGTATTAGATAATTTTAAACCTATGATTCCTCAACGTTTTCATACTATTTGGCAAAAAGGAATAGAATCTAATGACTATTATTTGAAACTTTGCGGTTCTGGTGGCGGTGGTTATATTTTAGGTTTTACGGAAGATTTTAATAAAACAAAAGCCATTTTAAAAGAGTATAAACTAGAGTTAGTTTATAGGTTTTAGATTTATAGCCTCAACTAAATTTTATTAATTACAATTTATTTGTCTACATCTTCTTATGGACTTACTCGAAATTTCTAAAAATAACAGTAAAAATAATAGCAAAAAGAACGCTCCTTTTTATATAAAAATGTTGAGCTTGTTTTCGGTGGTTCGAGGGTACAATATTTTATTAATTGTAATTGCTCAATATTTAGCTTCCATTTTTATTTTTGCACCAGAAAAATCACTAAAAAATATAATATTAGATATTGATTTATATTTTATTGTTTTGGCTTCTGTATGTGTTATTGCGGCAGGATATATTATCAACAATTTTTACGATTTTGAAACCGATAAAATTAATAAACCCTTAAAAACAAAATTTGATGCAATTGTTGATCAGAAAATTAAACTGCCTATATATTTTGTACTAAATTTTTTAGGATTTATTTTTGGGTTGTTAGTTTCCTGGCGAGCAGCATTGTTTTTTTCGGTATATATTTTTTCAATATGGTTGTATTCTCATAAACTAAAAAGGTACCCGTTAATGGGGTTGTTTTCAGCTGCTGTATTATCCTTATTACCCTTTTTTGCTGTTTTTGTGTATTATAAAAATTTTTCAGAAATCATTTTTACACACGCAGCATTTTTATTCTTCATTTTATTAATCAGACAATTGGTAAAAGATTTAGAAAGTTTAAAAGGAGATTTTGTAAAAAATTACCAAACAATAGCTGTTAAATATGGCGAACATTTTACAAAAATATTGATTTCTTTTTTAGTTATTTTAACACTTAATCCAATTTATTTTTTATTAAAATATCCAGAAATTGGAAGAATGAAATATTACTTTTACGGAAGTGTGTTAACTCTAATTGTGTTCTTATTCTTATTGTGGTTTAGCAAAAGTAAAAGAAATTACGTGTTACTTCATTGGCTTTTAAAACTACTTATATTTGCTGGAGTTTTTAGCTTGGCATTAATAGATACTTCGGTTTTAATTGAACGTATTTTACCGATTTAATAGCTTTTGTAAAGTGTTTAAACTTTACGTTTAAACAAGCTTTAAATGCTTTTTAAATTTATAGATAACTATTTATTAGATTATTAAAGGATTAACCCTATTTTTGCAAAAAATAATAATAACAATAATAATAATAATGAATTCAAATAAAAACTCGTCGAGAGGACGACAAACAGGAAAAAAGAAACCTCAAAGTACTTTTACAAGAAAGTTTGACAACAAAAAGAAGTTTTCAAAAGATAGAGACACTTCTTCTAAAGCACCAAAAAAGCAAGTTGCAAGTAATCCAGAAGTTGACGGAATACGTTTAAATAAGTATATAGCAAATTCTGGGATTTGTTCCCGTAGAGAAGCTGATGTGTTTATTGCAGCCGGAAGTGCTGCTGTTAATGGAAAAGTAGTTACAGAAATGGGCTATAAAGTTAAATTAACAGACGAAGTTAGATTCGATGGTTCTTTAATTAATCCTGAAAAAAAGCGTTATGTTCTTTTAAATAAACCAAAGAATTTTATCACTACTATGGATGATGATAGAGGTAGAAAAACGGTTATGGAATTGGTTGGTAACGCTTCAAAAGAACGTATATATCCGGTAGGAAGATTAGACAGAAATACCACAGGACTGCTATTGTTTACAAATGATGGTGAACTGGCTAAAAAATTAACGCATCCAAAACATAATATTCAAAAAATTTACCACGCATCTTTAGATAAAAAACTGACGAGTAAAGATTTAAATAGTATTGCTGAAGGTTTTGTATTAGATGAAAGAAAGGTAATAGTAGATGAAATATCATACATATTAAACCAACCAAAAAGTGAAGTTGGAGTTAAAATTCATTCAGGAAGAAATAGAATTGTTCGTAGAATATTTGAACATTTTAACTATAAAGTAGTAAAACTAGACAGAGTAATTTTTGCGGGTTTAACCAAAAAAGATTTACCAAGAGGACATTGGAGACATTTAACTGAAATGGAAGTAAATAACTTGAAAATGCTTTAAAAG
>NZ_JBFLKT010000419.1:0-5274 GCF_040883305.1 Lutibacter sp. | reverse complement strand
TTTACATTTATAGATAAAGAAAGATCGCCAACCCAAACTGAACACATTGAAACTAATAAATACAGCGTTTTTAATTTAGGATATGGATATTCAAGTCCGGGAATAATAGATGATGTTAGATTTTCGACAGGATTAGAAGTTTCTAGTAAATTTAGTAAACTTTCTGTAACAGCTCAATTTAGAAAACTTACAGATTCAAATAGACAATTCGATTTTCGATTTTTTGCAGGTGCATTTATAACCAATAAAACTAAAACCAATTACTTTAGTTTTGCCTTAGACAGACCAACAGATTATTTATTTCAATACGATTATTTAGGAAGATCGGAAACTTCTGGTATTTTTAGTCAGCAAATTATTATTAACGAAGGTGGTTTTAAATCTAAACTACCAGTTTCGTTCGCAAACCAATGGCTATCAACATTAAACACTAGTGTAGGAATTTGGAGATGGGTAGAAGTTTATAACGATGTTGGTTTTGTAAAAAATAGAAATAAGAGTGTTTATTTTGCCCATGAAAATGGAATACGACTAAACTTTATTCAAGATATTTTAGAAGTTTATTTCCCATTTTATTCAAATTTAGGATGGGAAGTTTCAGCTCCACAATACAGTTCTAAAATTCGATTTGTCTTAGTAATCAAACCCAAACGAATTTATAATTTTGTAAAAAGAGGTTTTTATTAAAATTGACTATATTTTTAATTGTTTTTAACTTCTGTTAGAGTATTGTTAAAAATATATAGATTTTTCTTAATTCTATTAAAAATAATTCAACGCATTAGAGTCGTTTTTAAATATCACATAAATTTCGTACATTTGCAAAACTAAAAAAATCATAAAATATGCAGCTAGAGTCTTCTTCAACAAGTCAAGAGCAACTTTCTTTTCAGCAATTTAAAAAAGAAGTATTACAAGATTATAAAATTGCTGTAATAAGTAGAGAGTGTAGTATTCTAGGGCGAAGAGAGGTACTAACAGGAAAAGCCAAGTTTGGTATTTTTGGTGATGGAAAAGAAGTACCCCAGCTGGCAATGGCAAAAGCCTTTAAAAAAGGAGATTTTAGATCTGGTTATTACCGAGATCAAACTTTTATGATGGCAATTGGAGAGCTTACACCGCAACAATTTTTTGCAGGTTTGTATGCACACCCAAGTATAAAAGCAGATCCCATGTCTGGTGGTCGTCAAATGGGTGGGCACTTTTCAACGCACAGTTTAGACGAAAATGGTGAGTTTAAAAACTTAACCGAACAATACAATTCAACTAGTGATATTTCTCCAACTGCTGGACAAATGCCAAGAATGTTGGGTATTGCTTATGCTTCAAAACTATTTAGAAATATTGACGAAGTAAAAAACCCAAAATTCTCAAATAATGGAAATGAAATATCTTGGGGAACAATTGGAAACGCTAGTACTTCCGAAGGGCTATTTTTTGAAACCATAAATGCTGCCGGAGTATTACAAGTACCTATGGTAATTAATGTTTGGGATGATGATTATGGAATTTCAGTACCTGCAAGATTTCAAACAACAAAAGAAAGTATTTCTGAAATTTTAAAAGGATTTCAAAGAGATGAAAAAGGAGATGGATACGAAATTTTTGTTGTAAAAGGTTGGGATTATCCCCAACTAATAGATACATATAATAAAGCTTCAAAAATTGCACGAGAAGAACATGTTCCTGTATTAATACATGTAAAAGACTTAACACAACCACAAGGACATTCTACATCTGGTTCACATGAACGCTATAAAACCAAAGAACGTTTAATTTGGGAAAAACAACACGATTGTGTTGCCAAAATGCGCGATTGGATTTTTGAATTTGAATTGCAAGACGAAAATAATACTATTTTAAAATTTGTTGAATCCGAATCTGAGTTAATTCAAATTGAAAAAGATGCTAAAAAATTAGTTTCACAAGCAAAAAGAGAAGCTTGGACTGCATTTTTAGCTCCAGTAAAAAATCAGAAAATTAGGTTGTTAAATATTTTAGAAAATTTAGCTAATAAGAGCAATAATAAAGTATTCATAAATAAATTAAAAAGTGAATTAACAGCCATCTTAGAACCATCTAGAAAAGATCTTTTAGCAACAGCCAGAAAAGTCGCTGTATATATTAGAAACGAAAATTCTGTTGAAAAAACACAACTTCAAAACTGGATTACTAGCTATTTAAAAAGTGAGCAACCTCTATTTAGTTCGCATCTTTATAGTCAAACCAACAAAAAGGCTACTAACGTTAAAGAAGTGTTGCCAACATATAACCAAAAAGCAGAGTTGGTTGATGGTAGAATAATTATTAAAGATAATTTTGATACTATTTTCGCAAATAATGATAACGTTTTCATTTTTGGAGAAGATGCAGGAAATATAGGAGATGTAAACCAAGGTTTGGTTGGACTACAAGAAAAATACGGGAAACTTAGAGTTTCAGATACTGGAATTAGAGAAGCAACCATAGTTGGTCAAGGTATTGGAATGGCTTTAAGAGGGTTACGCCCAATTGCAGAAATTCAATATTTAGATTATTTATTATATGCAATACAAATTTTAAGTGATGATTTAGCTTCATTACAATACAGAACAGTTGGCACCCAAAAAGCACCTTTAATAATAAGAACAAGAGGACATAGATTAGAAGGCATATGGCATTCTGGTTCTCCTATGGGAGCAATTGTACATTTATTAAGAGGTATGAACATTTTGGTTCCAAGAAATATGACAAAAGCAGCTGGTTTTTATAATACACTTTTAGAATGTGATGAACCTGCATTAATTGTTGAAAATTTAAATGGCTACCGCTTAAAAGAAAAATTACCTAACAATTTTGGTGAATTTAGAACACCTATTGGTGTAGTTGAAACCGTAAAAGAAGGTTCAGATATTACGGTAGTTTCTTATGGATCAACTTTAAAAATTGTTCAAGACGTTGGTAAAGATTTAAATCAAGTAGATATTGATATTGAAATTATTGATGTGCAAAGTTTACTTCCTTTTGATATAAATCAAGACATTGTAAAAAGTGTTCAAAAAACAAATAGACTAATTATTATTGATGAAGATGTTCCAGGAGGAGCTTCATCTTATTTATTAAATGAAATTTTAGAAAAGCAAAATGCCTATCAATATTTAGATAGTAAGCCTATTACTTTAACTGCTAAATCTCACAGACCAGCTTATGGTACCGATGGCGATTACTTTTCAAAACCAAATGCAGAAGATATTTTTGAAACTATTTACAAAATTATGCAAGAAGTAAACCCTTCAAAATTTAAAAATTTATATTAAGAAACAATAGTTACATTCTTATAAAATTATAATAAAAGCGCCTTCTAGGGCGTTTTTTTTTATTAAGAAAAGCTTAAAAAATATGACAATTATCATTAAATTGATATTTATCATACTTTTTACAATAAAATAGCCATAACTTTGAGAATAATAAAATAACAAGTTAATAATCACCTAATATATTATTAAAATGGCAAAAGTTAAAGGAGCAATTGTAGTTGACACGGAAGCGTGTAAAGGTTGCGAAGTTTGTATACCTGTATGTCCTGAAGATGTAATTGGTATGACATCAACAGTAAATAGAAAAGGATATCACTATGCATATATGAATAATCCAGAAGCTTGTACTGGATGCACAAACTGTGCAATTGTTTGTCCTGATAGAGCTATTTCGGTATATAGAGTAAAGGTTTCAGCTTAACAAAATAAACAAGAAACATGTCAGAATTAAAATTAATGAAAGGAAACGAAGCATTAGCTGAGGCCGCGATTAGAGCTGGTGTTGATGCTTATTTCGGATATCCTATTACACCGCAATCAGAAGTTATAGAATATTTAATGACCGAACGTCCTGAAGAAAGAACAGGAATGGTTGTATTGCAAGCTGAAAGCGAAGTTGCAGCAATAAATATGGTTTATGGTGCTGCAAGTACTGGTAAAAAAGTAATGACTTCTTCATCTAGCCCAGGAATTTCACTAAAACTAGAAGGGATATCTTATTTAGCCGGAGCTGAATTACCATCTGTAATTGTAAATGTTGTAAGAGGTGGACCTGGTTTAGGTACAATTCAACCTTCTCAAGCAGATTATTTTCAATCTGTAAAAGGTGGTGGCCACGGAGATTATAAATTATATGTTTTGGCACCTTCATCCGTTCAAGAAATGGCAGATTTTGTAGAAGATGCTTTTGATATTGCCTTTAAATACCGTGCGCCTGTTTTAATTCTTTCAGATGGTCTGATTGGTCAAATGATGGAAAAGGTAAATCTTAAAGACCAAAAAATTAGATTAACTGACGAAGAAGTTATTAAATTAAATGGTGATTGGGCAACTACTGGTAAAACAAAAAATAGAGAACGTAATATAATTACTTCTTTAGATTTACAATCTGAAAAAATGGAAGCTAGAGTTCGTAAATTAATGAGAAAATACGAACAAATGGAAAAAGAAGATATGCGGTACGAAGAATTTCAAACTGAAGATGCAGATTATTTATTTGTGGCCTATGGATCAAGTGCTAGAATTGCCCAAAAGGCAGTGCAATTAGCAAGAGCAAAAGGAATAAAAGCAGGTTTATTAAGGCCTATAACGTTATTCCCTTACCCTAAAAAAGTTTTATTTGATTTAGCCGATCAAGTAAAAGGAATTTTAAGTGTTGAATTAAATGCTGGGCAAATGGTAGAAGATGTTCGTCTTTCAGTTGAGCATAAAGTACCTGTGGAGCATTTTGGAAGAACTGGAGGAATTATTCACACTCCAGAAGAAGTATTAGAAGCTTTAGAACAAAAAATTATAAAATGAACGTATTAGATATTATAAAACCCGAAAATCAAGTATTTTGTAAATCAAAATTAATGACAGACACTACTTTGTCCTATTGCCCAGGCTGTGGACACGGTACTGCACATAACCTAGCAATGGAAGTAATTGATGAAATGGGAATCTCTGAAGATACCATTGGAGTTGCGCCAGTTGGCTGTTCTGTTTTAGCTTACGATTTTATGAATATTGATATCACTCAAGCAGCACACGGACGTGCTCCTGCAGTAGCTACAGCAATTGCTAGAACTTGGCCAGAAAAGTACGTTTTTACCTATCAAGGTGATGGTGACTTGGCAGCTATTGGAACTGCAGAAACTATTCACGCTTGTAACAGAGGTGAAAACATTGTTATTATTTTTGTGAATAATGGTATTTATGGAATGACAGGTGGTCAAATGGCACCAACCACTTTAGAAGGTATGCGCTCATCTACTTC
>NZ_JBFLKT010000418.1:0-6372 GCF_040883305.1 Lutibacter sp. | reverse complement strand
TTACTGCTAATATTTCTGGTGGAGCAACGTTAACAGATGCAAACGGAAGAGTTAGCAATATTGTTGCTACTAACGTACAAACTGCTAATGGTGTAATACACGTTATTGATAAAGTGGTATTACCAAATTTAAATTAAAATATACTTTAAAATAATAAAAACCTTCTTAAACATGTTTTAAGAAGGTTTTTTTATGATATCAAATTGAATTTATTCTTCTATTTGATCGACTTTTATAGGTTTTGATTTGTTCGGTAGCACTAAATTTAAAATAACTCCAACTACTGAAGCTAAACCAATCCCTGCTAAAGAAAAATTTCCATAACCTAATTGAGCACCGCCTATACCAACTGTTAAAATAATAGAAACTATCACTTGATTTCTTGTTATTGAAAAATCTGTTTTAGCATCAATTAATGTTTTTATTCCAATACTTGCAATCATACCAAAAAGTAATAGCATAATTCCACCTAGAACAGAAGCAGGGATTGTTTTTAAAATTGCACTAATCTTTCCAATAAGTGAAAATACAATTGCTGTAACTGCAGCAATACGCAACACTCTTGGGTCAGTAATTTTTGTTAAGGCTACTGCTCCAGTTACTTCAGAATAGGTTGTATTTGGAGGACCACCAAAAAAACCTGCAAATGCTGTGGCAATACCATCTCCTAATAAAGTTCTATGCAAACCTGGATCTTTTACAAACTTTTTATTTGCTACACCTCCAATTGCATACATATCTCCAATATGTTCAATAATTGGAGCAATTGCAACAGGAATCATATATAAAATTGCTCCCCAATTAAATTCAGGTGCTGTAAATTTAGGCAACGCAAACCAAGCTGCTTCTTTTACAGAAGAAAAATCAACCAAACCAGTAATAATTGAAATACTATAACCAACAATAATTCCAATAAAAATTGGAATTAGTTTAATCATTCCCTTTGTAAAAGTTACAATTAGTATTGCTGTAGCTAGAACAGCAAGTGCAACTGGCCAGTTAGTTTTTGCCATATCAACCCCTGCAGATGCTAAAGACAAACCTATAATCATAATTACAGGCCCTACTACTACTGCTGGAAATATTTTCTCGATAACTCTTAAACCCCAAAGTTTAACAATCCCAGAAACTATTGTATAAACAATACCAACAGCAATTATACCTCCTAAAGTACCTGGATAGCCATATAGTTTTGTTGCTGCAATTATTGGCGCAATAAAAGCAAAACTACTCCCTAAAAAAACAGGAACTTTTCCTTTGGTAATTATGTGAAATATGAGTGTTCCAACACCAGCTGTAAATAAGGCAACAGAAGGATCTACATCTATTAAAAGTGGGACTAGAACAGTTGCTCCAAAAGCAACAAATAAAAATTGGATACCAATAACAACTCTTTTTATTGGATTGGAAGTGTCAGTTAAAGTTTGATTTTGTTTCATTTTTTTTAATATTTATTGAATTTATACATTTAGATTTCTAAAATTTCTTTTCTCTATCCAAAGCAGTATTTTTCAACTTATTGGTTAATTAATTAAGATTTTTCAAAACGACTAAATTTTAAAAAGAATAAAATCTTATAATGAAATTTAATTAAGTTCTAAAAAATTCAAGCTAATTTAGTTATAAAAAGAACAGAATATTAATACAATTTTAAAATGTTATAAAAGTAATTTGTTAATAAACTTTAGTATAAAACATGTTAAACCTAGCGTTTTTAGGATTTATTGAAAGATTTTTTAACATTAAAAACATCAATTTTAATGATTTTTAGGCAAAAAAGAGGCTTATTTTAAAAATTTCACAATATGAAGGAATAATTAAAAAGACCTCTTTTTTAGCTTCCCGAAAACGTTTTAAATGGCACTTTTTTTGTATTTTTTTCTTTATAAAACGGCATTTACATCTTCCTTTTATGGATTAATTTTAAAAAATTAATTTTTATGAATAAATCAATATATTGTAAAATAATTTAATTATTATCATAAAAAAACCTTAAAATAAATATATTTTTAAGATATATTCAATAAATACATTGTTTAAAAATTTTTATAGAAATTTTTTACTTCTAAAAATATGACATTTATAAGCTTTTTTTCTTAATGTGTTTGTTAACTTTGTTACAGACGAAATTCTTAAAATTAAATATAAAAATTTTACATAAATAATAAACAAAATATGAAAGTTGTTGAAAAAATAGATCTGTTAAAAACCAAACGAGAGCAAGTTGCTCAAATGGGTGGTGATACAAGAATTGAAAAGCAACATGCCAAAAATAAATTAACGGCGCGAGAACGTATAAATCTTTTATTTGATGAGGACAGTTTTCATGAAATAGATGCATTTGCAAAGCATAGATCTACTAATTTTGGAATGGAACGTGTTGAAGTTGTTTCAGACGGTGTTATAGTTGGATATGGTTTAGTAAATGGAAGATCTGTTTTTGCTTATTCACAAGATTTTACATCAAGAGGTGGTTCTTTAGGACAAATGCATGCAGCTAAAATCTGTAAGGTAATGGATTTAGCTATGAAAGCCGGTGCTCCTATTATTGGATTGAACGATTCAGGTGGGGCGAGAGTTGAAGAGGGAGTTGATGCTTTAAAAGGATATGGAGATATTTTCTTTAAAAACTCAAGAGCTTCAGGTGTAATTCCACAAATTTCTGCAATTATGGGACCTTGCGCTGGTGGAGCTGTTTATTCCCCAGCAATTACTGATTTTGTTTTTATGGTTAAAAAAACAAGTCATATGTTTATTACAAGTCCTTATGTAATAAAAACCGTAACTGGTGAAGAAACAACATTTGAAGAACTAGGAGGTGCAATGGTTCACAGTTCAAAAAGTGGTAACTCACATTTTGCTTGTGAAAATGACGAAGATTGTATTGAACAAATTAGAGATTTAATAGATTATTTACCAAATAATAATATGGAGACTGCTCCAGCATTAGAAATGGGTGACGATCCTAAAAGATCTTGTGATATATTAGATACATTTATACCAGATGATTCTAAAGTTCCTTATGATATGAAAACAATTATAGAGGAAGTATTAGATGGAGAAGATTTTTATGAAGTGCACGAACACTTTGCTGAAAATGCAATTGTTGGTTTTGGTAGATTAAATAATAGATCAGTAGGAATAATTGCTAACCAACCAATGATTTTAGCCGGTTGTTTAGATATTGATGCTTCAGATAAAATAGCCAGATTCATAAGAACTTGTGATGCTTTTAACATTCCATTAATTACATTTGTAGATGTACCAGGATATTTACCAGGAGTTACTCAAGAATTAAATGGTATTATTAGACATGGAGCAAAACTATTATATGCTTATTCTGAAGCTACAGTTCCTAAATTTACTGTAGTATGTAGAAAAGATTATGGAGGTGCTTATTTAGCAATGAGTTCTAGTCATTTAGGTGCCGATATGGTTTTCGCTTGGCCAACTGCTGAAATTGCAGTAATGGGAGCTAAAGGAGCTGTTGAAGTAATTTCAACCTATAGAAAAGATATTAGCGAAGCAGCAGATAAAGCAGCTAAAACTCAAGAGAAAATTGATGAGTATGAAAAAGCTTTCAGCGTCCCTTATTTGGCAGCTGAAAGAGGATATATTGATGAGGTGATTTTACCAAGTGAAACTAGAGAAAGACTAATAATGGCATTAGAAACAATGTCTTCTAAGTCAGAGATTTTACCTCCTAAAAAACACGGAAACATTCCACTATAATTTTATTATTATGACACAAACACAAAAAAAGAGAAGAGCAGCAGTAATCGCAGTAAGTGCTTACACTCAAATGGAAACGAAACCAAATAAAGTATCTAATGATGCTTGGGGAAAAAGAGGAATAAGTAGAATTATTAGTGATAGACAAATGGTACAAAGTAGGGTGAAAACATCAGGAGTTAAACCTTTTCTTTAAAAATATTAAAACATAAAAATGATGAATTTCGATAAACACGGGATATTAGAAATGTCCAAACTAGAATTTGGAGTGGATCGTCCTAAAGCGGCTAATCCAATAAAAATTAACGACGTAAGTTTACGTGATGGTCACCAATCTTTATTTGCTACACGTGGTCGTACCGAAGATATGTTGCCAGTTGCAGAAATGATTGATAATGCAGGCTATAATGCAGTTGAAACCTGGGGTGGAGCCACATTTGATACTATGCACCGTTTCTTAGGTGAAGACCCATGGGAAAGGCTAAGAACTTTGAAAAAAGTAATGCCTAAAACACCTTTTTCTATGTTACTTCGTGGACAAAATGTTGTGGGTTACCGTAACTATGCAGATGATGTAGTAAAAGCATTTGTGCAACGTTCTATCGATAATGGAATGGATATTTTCCGTTGTTTCGATGCTTTAAACGATTACCGTAACTTTGAAACTGCAGCTCAAGTAATTAAAGCTAACGATAAGCATTTTCAAGGTGTTGTTTGTTATACATTAAACCAACCTCGTTTAGGTGGAGATGTATATAATATGGAGTACTATCTTAATAAAGTAAAAGAACTTGTTGCATTTGGTGTAGATTCTATTTGTATTAAAGATATGGCTGGTTTAATTGCTCCTTATGACATTTATAACATGGTTCGTGAAATCAAAAAAATTACTGATATTCCTTTAAACTTGCATACACACTTTACTTCAGGTATGGGTGATTTAGCAATATTTAAAGCAATTGAGGCAGGTGTTGATATTGTAGATACTTGTATTGGACCTTATGCCTACCGCACATCACATGCAGCTGTTGAACCATTAATTATGTCATTGTTAGGAACTAACCGTGATTCTGGAATGGATATTAACAAGATTACAGCTATTTCTGATGAAATGGAGAAATACATTCCTAAGTACAAACATTTAGATAACAATCCTAAATATTCTACTACAGACATTAATGTATTATTACACCAAACTCCTGGAGGAATGCTTTCTAACTTGGTTAACCAGTTAAAAGCAATGGATGCTTTAGATAAATTAGAAGATGTATTCCATATGTTACCGAAAGTTCGTAAAGATTTAGGTAATATTCCATTGGTAACACCTACTTCACAAATAGTTGGTGTACAAACTGTAAATAACGTATTGTTTGATACTTATGAAGGTGAATATGCAAATATTACTCAAGAAGTTAAAGACCTTTGTTACGGTTTATATGGTAAAACTACTGAGCCTATCAATCCAGAAGTTCAGAAAAAAGCTTTAAAAGATTACCCTCGTGGTGAAGAACCTATTACAGCTCGTCCTGGTTCCATATTAGAGCCTGAAATGGATGCTGTTAAAAACAAATTCAAAGATGTTACTCAAGATCTTGATGATGAAGTTTTAGTTGCATTGTATCCTATAACAGGTAAAAGATTCTTGAAATGGAAATATGGTAAAGAAGAAGTTCCTGCGGATGTAAAAGCTAAAACAATGGCTGAAGTTGAAAAAGAGCAGGAATTAATTGCAAAAGCTTTATCAGGAGAACTTACAGCTGCGGGTAAAAAAGGAAATACTCAAATGACAGAAATGGAAGTTATTGTTGATGGAGAGAAATTCAATGTTGCAATTCCAAACGGAAAAGCAATGGCACGTCCAAAACGTAAGAAAAAAGAGTCTAATGAGCAAAGTAATGAAAATGCTTTATTAGCTCCAATTCCAGGAATGATTGTTGAATTTAAGAAACAAAATGGTGATACTGTGAAAAAGGGTGACCAGGTTGTTGTGCTTGAAGCAATGAAAATGATGAACAACTTTGAAGCTCATAAAGATGGGGTTATATCTGGAATCAAATACGATTCTGGTGATTCTGTCACAAAAGGAGATGTATTATTTGTTATTGAATAACTATTGAAGTATAATGTTTTAAAAAGTAGCCTGAAAAAATCAGGCTACTTTTTTATACAATAATTTCAAAAATTATATTTTCATTTTAATACTGGTAATTAAATTCCTTCCAATATTATTTATTCCATCTGCTTTTAAACGTGATAAATGAGAAATATACGATTCGTTAAAAACATTCTTCATAATAAGGTTAACATCCAAATTAACAGATTTTAATTTAATAGTTCCTCCTACTCCAATATTTACCAAATTATACCCTTTGCTTTTAGTTTCAAACTCACTTAAATTAGTTTGTTTAAAGGTATTTTCAAGCGTTACAGCTACAAAACCATTTTGCAAGGTTTTAGTGCTATTAAATTCTGCTCTTATAGTATTTGTTAGTTTATTTGCAGGAATTAACGGTAAATAATCACCAGTATCTTGTTTTCCTATAACCATTTCAAAATTACTATTTAAATGCAACCAGTCTAACGGATGTGGATGTAAATGCAACCCAAATTCACCTCCATATAATTTTGCATTGTCCTGGG
>NZ_JBFLKT010000417.1:0-5254 GCF_040883305.1 Lutibacter sp. | reverse complement strand
CATTATGCAACTATTTTTGAAGAAAAATTAATTGATGAAATTATTGAAAATGGTATTTTAAGAAAAATTGAAAGTAATGAGTTACTTATTGATATTGGTGATAAAATGACACATATCCCATTAATCTTAAGTGGTGCTGTTAAAATAATTCGTGAAGATGATAAAGGAGATGAAATTGCTCTTTATTTTTTAGAAAAAGGAGACACCTGCGCAATCTCATTTATAAACTGCTTGCATAAAACTGAAAGTATTTTTAGAGGTGTTACTGAAAGAGAAACCGAAAGTATATTTATACCAGTTGATAAAATTGATCAATGGCTTAAAAATTATGAAAGTTGGAGGCATTTTATTATAGATAGCTACCATATGCGTTTGCTTGAAATGGTTGAATCTATAGATAGCCTGGCATTTATGAAACTAGATGACAGATTACTAAAATACTTAACAGACAAGGTTAAAATAATGAAAGACAATGTGTTAAAAATAACGCATCAAGAAATTGCTGACGATTTAAATACATCTAGAGTTGTAGTTTCCAGACTTTTAAAAATACTTGAAAACGAAGGTAAAATTAAAATTAGACGTAATAGAATTATAGTAGATCACATATAGTGTCACTCTGTTTAAAATTAACTTTTCATTTACTAATAAAATAAGCAAACTTTATTTTTAAACTCCACTCATTAACCAACCATAGAACGAAGTTCTAAGTAAGTTACTGAACGGAGTTAATATTGAGATTCTCGAAGGTATTTATCCAACACTAAGAGGTTCAAATTTTTTAAATTATCTGATCAATTTTTTGTATTTAATTCGCTTAGGCATTAAATCACCACCCAATCGTTTTTTCTTATTTTCTTCGTAATCTGAGAAAGAACCTTCAAAGAAATACACTTGACTATCGCCTTCAAAAGCTAGAATGTGAGTACAAATTCTATCTAAAAACCAACGGTCGTGACTAATAACAACTGCACAACCTGCAAAGTTTTCTAAACCTTCTTCTAAAGCTCGTAATGTATTTACATCCAAATCGTTAGTTGGCTCATCTAATAATAAAACGTTTCCTTCTTCTCGTAATGTCATTGCTAAATGCAATCTATTACGTTCTCCTCCAGATAAAGTATCAACTTTTTTATTTTGATCACTTCCAGAGAAATTAAAACGACTTAAATAAGCGCGAGAATTAACTTGCTTCCCTCCCATTAAAATCAATTCTTGTTCGTCAGAAAAGTTTTGCCAGATAGTTTTTTCAGGATCTATATTAGAATGACTTTGATCTACGTACGCAATTTTTGCAGTTTCACCAACAATAAATTCTCCTTTATCAGGAGCTAATTCATTCATAATCATTTTAAAAATAGTGGTTTTACCTGCTCCGTTTGGACCAATAATACCAACAATTCCTGCTTGTGGTAAATTAAAGTTTAAATCTTCATATAATAATTTATCTCCAAATGCTTTTGAAACACCTTTTGCTTCAATTACCTTGGTTCCTAAACGAGGTCCATTTGGAATGTAAATCTCTAGTTTTTCATCTAGTTGATTTTGATCCTGACTCATTAATTTATCATAATTTTTCAAACGTGCTTTTTGCTTTGTTTGACGCCCTTTTGCACCTTGACGCACCCATTCTAACTCTCGCTCTAATGTTTTTTGACGTTTAGATGCTGTTTTAGATTCTAACGCCAAACGTTTTGACTTTTGATCTAACCAAGAAGAGTAATTTCCTTTCCAAGGAATCCCCTCTCCTCTATCCAACTCTAAAATCCAACCTGCAACATTATCTAGGAAATACCTATCGTGTGTTACTGCAATTACAGTTCCTTTATATTGTTGTAAATGATGCTCTAACCAATGTACAGATTCTGCATCTAAATGGTTTGTTGGCTCATCTAATAAAAGTACATCTGGTTCTTGTAATAACAATCTACATAATGCTACTCTTCTGCGTTCTCCACCAGATAAGTTTTTAATTGGAGTATCGCCATCTGGAGTGCGCAACGCATCCATAGCAATTTCCAACTTAGTATCTAATTCCCAAGCGTTTGCAGCATCAATTTTATCTTGAAGAATGGCTTGTTGCGCCATTAATTTATCCATTTTATCCGCATCTGAATACACTTCTTCTAAACCAAACATATCGTTTATTTTGTTGTATTCATCTAAAATAGCTACTGTTTCTGCAACACCTTCTTTTACAATATCCATTACTGTTTTAGAATCATCTAATTGAGGTTCTTGTGATAAAAACCCAACAGAATATCCTGGTGCAAAAACAACATCACCTTGATAATTTTTTTCGATTCCAGCAATAATCTTCAATAATGTAGATTTTCCTGAACCATTTAAACCTAAAATTCCGATTTTAGCTCCATAAAAAAAGCTTAAATAAATATTTTTTAAAACTGGCTTATTTGCACCTTGATAGGTTTTTGATAAACCCGACATTGAAAAGATTACTTTCTTATCGTCTGACATATTATAATGTTATTAATTTTTATTAATTTTTAGTATTTGGTAGCTAGTAGTGAGTATCTAGTAATCGGACTTTCAAACTTCAAAAAATGAGATTACCGCAGTCGTATTTTCCATTTTATTTCAAACACTTCCTTGTAAAGACGTTGTAATTCTAACTTGACTTCACATTTCTCACTTCTAACTTTCGACTTTTAAACTAAGTTTTTAAACCCTCCCTTTTAATGCGTTAAAAACCCATGCAATTGCAAAAAAACCGACTCCTACAGAAGCAAATCCCCAACCTGCAACTTCATTATATCTAAATGCGCCTAGAGCTATAAGTCCAAGTCCAACTATTAACATAATTGCCGTAGCCCAAGCTAATACAGTATTTTTATTCATTTTTTTTGTAAATTTTAGTTAATTATCTTTAAAAAATAATTGAGGTTGCAAATATCGTAAATTAAAATGAATTGCATAAAAAAACACTTGCATACATTACAAGTGTTTCATTATTAAACGTTAAAAAAAAAGTTAAAACCGCATTGGAACTTCTATAAGTAATAATTGTGCTTTATCTAAAGCATAAATATCAATTTCACTTGTTTGTTCTATACCAATTGCATCGCGTTTGTTTAAAATTTCATTTTCAATTTGTATTTCCCCTTCTATTAGCATAATATAAACACCTTGATATTTAGTCGTTAAATTATATTTAAAATAGGTGTTTTTATCCAAATCAACTCTAGATATTTTTGCATTTTGATGAATTGTTAAAGAATCTTCAACAGAATTATCTATTGAAGAAACCAACACTTGCAACTTGTTTTTTCTTTCTGAAGCATCAAACTTCTTTTGATCGTATCTAGGTGTTACATTTTCTTTGTTTGGAAGAATCCAAATTTGAAATAAGTTAATTTCTTTAGTTAAATGATTGTTCATTTCAGAATGTTGAACTCCACTCCCGGCACTCATTACCTGAACCTCACCAGTTTCAATAGGAATCCATTTGTTGCTCATAGAATCTCTATGTTTTAGCGAACCTTTTAATGGAATTGTAATTATTTCCATATTTTCATGTGGATGCGTTCCAAAACCCATTCCTCCTTGAATAATATCATCATTCAAAACTCGTAAAGCTCCAAAATTTAATTTATCTGGATTGTAATAATGTGCAAAACTAAATGAGAAATTTGCTTTTAACCATCCGTGATCGGCTGTTCCTCTATCATTTGCTCTATATATTTCTGTCTTCATATGTTCTAAATTTATCTAAAAGTTTATTCAATATTTTAGCTTCATTTTCAGAAATATTGGTTAGATAATGTTCTAAGTCATCCATTTTAATTTCTGCTAATAAATCCAGTCCTTTTTTAGTTATTTTCACGTAAACTACACGTCTATCATTTTCACATCGTGAGCGTTCAATTAAATCTTTATCACACAATTTATCCATTAAACGTGTGGCATTTGGCGATTTTTGAACCATTCTATCTTTTACAGTTTTTACGGTAATAGCTTTTTTTGCTCCTCTTAAAATTCTTAAAATATTGTACTGTTGTTCCGAAATATTAAAAGGTTTTAACTGTGTATTTCCAATAGTATCAAAATAATTTGCCGTAAACTTTATATTTAACAACGCCTTAATTCGTTCATTGGGAAATGTTGAATTTATTTCTTTAGAAAACTCTACCACAACTAAATAGCTTTTTGAAAATCTTTTACAAGTTTTAAAAGATTCGATTTTAATTTTTCATCTACTAACGCTCCATCTTTAAAATTATCCGAAAAAGAAGGAAGTGACATACTTCCAATAATGTTACCACCGTTAAAAGGAAATCTGCCCGTTGCAATTTCTAAAACTGTTTGTCCGCCTCGAGGACCAGGAGAAGTTGCCAATAACAACATTGGTTTATCTCTCCAAACTTTTCCGTTAATTCTAGATAACCAATCGAATGCATTTTTGAATGCTGCAGAATATGCTCCGTTGTGTTCTGCAAAAGAAATTATAAATCCATCGGATTTTTCAATTACTGCATTCAAATCAGTTGCACCTTTCGGAAAACCATTTTCAGCCTCAACATCAACCGAAAAAAGAGGCATTTCAAAATCGTTTAAGTCAATTTTTAAAACTTGTAAATTGTTAAGTAAATCTCCCGTATATTCTGCGAATACTTTATTAATTGATTTTTTACTTGTGCTTGCTCCTATTGTTAGTATTGTTTTCATATTAAAATTTATTTAGGCAAATATAAGTAAAATATTTTTATTTACCTAGGTAAATAATGTTTAGGTATATTAATTATTTTTAGTTATTAAAAAACTGCTTTAAAAGTGTTTAACAACGCCAACAAAGACGATACGTACACTTTCAAAGCAGCCTTAAAATATAGACTTCCTGTAATTTTTTAAATCTTCATTATTTTTCTGGATACTTTTCCAAAATCACCTTCAAAAACAACTAATAAAAGCCCTTTCCATTCCTCATTTAAATCTACCTCAATAATACCATTTCCACTATTTACTTTATTAGTAAATAATTTCTGACCATAAATAGTATAAATAGAAATTTTTACAGAATCGCCAATATTATTCAATTTAAATGATACAATATTAGAAGCTGGGTTAGGATACGGTAATGAAATATTATTTTCTGCCCAGTCATTTATTCCGAGAGTACTATTTGATTTAAGTGTCCAAAAACCATCTGGAGCAACTAATGGGCGCGTCAAAACTTTACCTGAATTTGCTTCTGCTTCAATATAGTATTCAATATCTGACGTACTAGCACTAGCTG
>NZ_JBFLKT010000416.1:0-4772 GCF_040883305.1 Lutibacter sp. | reverse complement strand
TGCCAATTTCCATTATTTGCAGCTAAATCATAATCTAATAATTTTTCAGCAAAATAGGCTTCTCCCCAACGCCAATCTATTAACAAATGTTTGTTTAAAAAACTCGCAACAATCATTCTAACTCGGTTGTGCATATAACCAGTTTTATTCAATTCGAGCATACCAGCATCAACAATTGGATAACCCGTTTTCCCTTCGCACCATAATTTAAATTCTTCTTCATTATTTCTCCAAGGAATAAAATTATATTTTGGTTTAAAGTTTTCATTTACAACTTTTGGAAAGTGACATAAAATTTGCATAAAAAATTCTCTCCAGATAAGTTCGTTACAATACGTTTCGTTTTTAGTCTGCGCATACTTAAATAATTTACGTATACTTATTAAACCAAACCTTAAATAAACAGAATTATTAGACGTATTAACAATTGGAAGATCTCTAAAATTTTGATAATCTAAAATTGCATTCTTATTTATCGCCCTAACTTTTATAGCACTTTCTGTAAAACCTAACTCCTCTATTGAAGGAAAATTATAACTAGATTTTATAAAATGTTGTTTATAATTTTCCGAAGAAAGTAATTTTAGTTCCTGCGAATGAAACAAATTCCACCACTTATTTTTAAAAGGCGTATACACTGTATACGGTTTTCCATCATCTTTTAAAACCTCTCCCGCTTCAAAAATAATCTGGTCTTTGTATGCATTTACTTCAATATTATTTTTAGCACATAATTTAGTTATTTCAGTATCTCTTTTAATTGCATAAGGTTCATAATCCTTATTAAAAAACACCTTTTTAATATTGAAATTATTTAAAAGCGCTTTCCAAATAATGGAAACTTCACCTTTTTTAATATATAAAGAAGAATTATTTTCAACTAAATCTGAATTTATTTTTCTTAATGTTTCGTGAATAAAATTTACTCTAGCATCATTTTCCGGCAATTCATTTAAAATTGCTTCATCAAAAATAAAAATTGGAAGTACTGGATATTTAGAGTTTAACGCATAAAATAAGGCAGTATTATCGTACAGACGTAAATCTCTTCTAAACCAAAAAACAGCAATTTCTTGTTTACTTTTCATTTACTTTTTTGTTAAAAATTGGTTTAAATTTTTCAATTAGCACAGTTGCTCCATACAACATACTAAAAGCGTAAAAAGCATCTTCAATTGGAACGGTTCCTAATCTAATTCCTAAATTTTCGGCATTGTTATACCAAACAACTTGGTCTTCAATAAAACTTCCTGTTAACAGTCCGTTTACTATAAAAAACGGAATTAAAACAACTAAAAATGTAATGTAAAACGACTTTAAAATGGTATCTTTAGTTACTAATGCATATATTAAAAGAGCCGCAAAAACTGAAAAATTTATAAGAGTGTACCATTTATAATAATTGAAAAATACAATTAGAATTGCCGTAAGTAGCAAAACTATTGTTATCCATTTTGTGTTTTTTTTTGATAAGGCTAAATTTGGGAAAAAATGCAACAACGCATAATGCGTAAAAATACTAGCATACGGAATAAAGAAAAAGAACAACACTTCTTCAAAAGGTAAATTAATAATTGTTGGGCCTAATAAATATGTTGGATTAAAACCCCAAACACCAATACTTGTAAACCATACATCCCAAATTAAAAATGGAATAGCAACAATTAGAATTGCTAAAAAAACAGATTTCCAATACTGTATAAACCGCATTTTTTTTTCAAAACTATATAAAAACGGAATTGAAAGAGAAGTTATATTTATGATAAAATATAAAGAGGTCATATTTTAAAATACTTAAAGGGAACAAACAACATACCGAAACACTCACCTTCTTCTTTTCCTAAATGTTTATGATGTACTTTATGTGCTTTCCTTAAGCCTATTAAATATTTGTTAGTTGTTTTATTAAACCATTTAAAACGTTTATGAATTAAAACATCGTGAACTAAAAAATATGCCATTCCGTAAAACATTATTCCCAAACCAATAAAAAATAAATAGTTTATACCTCCTTCAACTCCAAAGTAAAATAAGGCAATGCTAGGAACTGCAAAAATCACGAAAAACACATCGTTTCGCTCAAACCAATTTTGATACCTTGGCTGGTGATGATCTTCATGAAAATACCACAAAAAACCGTGCATAACATACTTATGCGTTAACCAGGTTACACATTCCATTAGCAAAAAGATAGCTACTGTAATTAAGGCAAATATCATAATTTATCTAGTGTTTGATGAATTTTATTTTTTTTAGTTTCACTTAAATCATCTAACGACAACATAATGTTTAGCATTTTAATTTTGAAACTTTTGCTTAAATTTGAAGTTAATAATTTATTAAAAATAATATTAAAATCTTCTTCAATATTTTTATTATAACCTAAAAATTTAGGAATTTGCTTTTGCATTAAAAAACGAATATACCTAATTTCTATACTATTTGGATTTTCAGAAATATCTTGATCTAAGATTTTCTTTCCTTTTTTAAAAAACTTTAATTTAGAAAATGGCCCTTTTACATAGCGAGATTTCATTAAAATCATAGCTGCATTATAACCTTTTGCTTCGGGCGAACTATCGTTTTTAAGTTTTTCTATAAACTTATTTGCTTCATCAAAAGATGTAATATAAGGAAATTGATTTCTCACCTGCTCAAGTGGTGTTTCCACACTAGAGAAAATTAAAGAAAAAACAATGATTCCTAAATATTTCATTATAGCAAGTTTAATTTATAAACTACAAAAGATTTTGCTAATAAACTTATTTTTAACGGATTAGAAACACGAATACGTGTATTTAATATTTCTGAAGAAGGTGTCTTTTTTAACTTATTCAATAACCTTTTATAATAAACATAGGCCGTATAGACTCCGAATTTTGCTTCTAAAGGCAATTTTTTAATTCCTATTAATGCTTCCATAAAATCTGCTTCTATCTCCGCAATTATTTCTGCTTTATCTTCTATATTCAACTCTTTTAAATTAACTCCTGGAAAGTAAGATCGGTTTAATAATTCATAATCATCTTTTAAATCACGTAAAAAATTTACTTTTTGAAAAGCAGAACCCAATTTCATTGCAGAAAACTTCAATTCATCATACTTTTCACTATCTCCATCAACAAATACCTTTAAACACATTAATCCTACAACATCGGCCGATCCATAAATATACTCGTTATATTCTTCGACAGTATTGTATGTTTCTTTATTTAAATCTGCTTTCATACTTTTCAAAAAAGACTGAATTAAATCGTCTGTAATATTATATTTTTTTACAGTATGTTGAAAAGCATTTAAAATAGGGTTTAAGCTAATATTATTTTTATGTGCTTTGTAATAATCTGCTTCAAATTCATTTAATAAAAACGCTTTATCATGTATATGAAAAGAATCTACAATTTCATCAGCAAAACGAACAAATGCATATACACTATAAATAGCTTCTCTAATTTTGGGCGACAACATATACACCGCTAAAGAAAAAGAAGTACTATATTTTCTAGTAACAATTTTACTACATTTAAAAGACGTTTCGTCGAATAGCTCCTTCATAATTTTATTTTTTTTAGTTAGTTGTAGTTTTATTTAGTGTTTTTTATAACCATATCTGAAACAATTTTTCCAGAAATTATAGCTGGTGGAACACCAGGACCAGGCACCGTTAATTGACCCGTAAAAAATAAATTTTCAACTTTTTTACTTTTTATTTTTGGTCTTAAAAATGCGGTTTGAAATAAGGTATTTGCCAAACCATAGGCATTTCCTTTATAAGAATTGTAATCATTCACAAAATCGTTCACACAATACGATTCTTTAAACAACACCTTCTCTTTTAAATTTTGTCCAGTTAAGTTTTCTAAACGTTCCATAATTTTTAAGAAATACTCTTCTCGCACCTCTGGAATATCCGTTAAACCTGGTGCCAAAGGAATTAAAAAAGTTGCAGCTTCTTTTGATTTCGGAGCAAAACTAGTATCTGTTATACTAGAAAAACTTGCATAAAATAACGGATCTGCTGGCCATTTTGGATTATCATAAATATCTTGTGCGTGTACATCAAAACTGGTGTCAAAAAATAATGTATGATGCGCTACATTCTTAATTTTTGTGTCAAAACCTACATAGAAAAGCAACGCAGAAGGAGCAAAAGTCTTTTTCCCCCAATACTTTTCTGAATACATTCTATACTTTTTAGGTAATAAAGTTTCAGTATGATGGTAGTCTGCACCGCTAATTACTGCAAAAGACTCCATAAATTTATCGTTTGAAAGAACTCCCTTAATTTTATCTTCTTCAACTACAATCTTTTCAACATTTTGGTTGGTTAAAATTTCAACCCCTAAATCTTCTGCTAATTTTACAAAACCATTGACCACTTCATACATTCCACCTTTCGGATGCCAAGTTCCTAAGCCAAAATCAGCATAATTCATAAAATTATAAAAACTTGGAGTATTTGTTGGTTTCGCACCTAAAAACAATACCGGAAACTCCAAAATTTGTTGAAGTTTTGTGCTTTTTATTTTCTTACGTACTGTTGAACTAATAGATGTAAAAAACTGATTCGCTTTAGATAGAGTGGTAAAATTTATTAATTCTGAAATAGATTCGCCAGGTTTATAAACCAAATCGTTAATTGCAACTTCGTAATTAAATTTGGCTGAATCTAGAAATTGTTTTAAATGTTTAGAACTCCCCTTTTCTTCATTCTCAAATACATCATAAATTTCGCTTAACGTACCTGGAATTGTAATGGAATCATCTTTGCC
>NZ_JBFLKT010000415.1:0-12063 GCF_040883305.1 Lutibacter sp. | reverse complement strand
CACCATTGCTGAAATACCTAAAACAATTCCAGCTATTAGCCATAAATAATTGTTTTGAAGTTTTACAGCTTTAAAACCAATAGTAATTAAAATTGGAGCCAATAAAAGTAATGGCAAGGCGGCAGCCTCATATTTTAAGCCTCTTACAAGTTCGTTTCTATCTGTTCCCATAAAAAATTAGTAATAATGTCATATTAAAAATATAAAAGCTTCAACTTAATAGTTGAAGCTTTAAAAATAATATAATTTAAAGAAAATCAAATTTATATATAGACTTATTTTACGTAAAATCTATGTAAAATATAAAATATTTTCTTAAGCTATTGCATCTATAATTTTATTAAGAGTTGCACTTGGTCGCATTGCTTTTATCGTCATCTCTTCGTTTGGTTCATAATAACCGCCAATATTTACTGCTTTTCCTTGTACATTTGTAAGTTCAGTTATTATTGAAGCTTCATTAGCTTTTAATGCTGTTGCAACTTTAGAAAATAGTTTTTTCAAAGTAGTATCTTCATTTTGTTTCGCCAATTCTTCTGCCCAATAAGTTGCTAAATAAAAATGACTTCCTCTAGTGTCTAATTCACCAACTTTTCTTGAAGGAGATTTTTTATTGTCTAAAAATTTATCTGTAGCATTGTCTAAAGTTTCTCCTAAAATAAGGGCTCTTTTATTATTATTAGTTTCTCCTAAATGTTCTAGAGATACTGCTAATGCTAAAAACTCACCTAAAGAATCCCACCTTAAATGTCCTTCTTCATTAAACTGTTGCACATGCTTTGGAGCAGAACCACCTGCACCAGTTTCGAACAATCCACCACCATTCATTAGCGGGACAATAGATAACATTTTGGCACTTGTACCAACTTCTAAAATTGGAAATAAATCAGTTAAATAATCTCTTAATACATTACCTGTAACAGAAATTGTGTCTAAACCATCTTTTAATCTTTTTAATGTAAATAAAGTAGCATCGTACGGCGATAAGATTTTAATATCCAATCCAGAAGTATCAAAATTTGGTAAATATTTGTTTACTTTTTCTATTATTTGTGCATCGTGAGCTCTATTTTTATCTAACCAAAATACTGTTGGAGTGCCTGTAGCTTTTGCTCTATTTACCGCTAATTTTATCCAATCTTGTATAGGAGCATCTTTAACCTGACACATTCTCCAAATATCTCCATTTTCAACTTGGTGTTCCATTAAAACAGTTCCTTCTGTGTCAATAACACGAACAGTTCCATTGCTGTTAATTTCAAAAGTTTTATCGTGAGATCCATATTCTTCAGCTTTTTGGGCCATCAATCCTACATTTGGAACCGTTCCCATTGTAGTTGGATCGAAAGCGCCATTTTCTTTACAGAAGTTTATAGTTGCTTGATAAATACTGGCATAACTACTATCTGGAATTACAGCTTTGGTATCTTGTTGTTTTCCTTCTTTATTCCACATTTGACCAGAAGTACGAATCATTGCTGGCATAGAAGCATCAATTATTACATCACTTGGTACATGTAAATTTGTAATTCCTTTGTCTGAATTTACCATGGCAAGACTTGGTCCATTCTCAAAACAAGCTTTTATGTCAGCTTCAATTACAGTTTTTTCATGATTTGGTAAGTTTTGAATTTTATTAATCAAATCACCAAAACCATTATTTACATTAACACCTACTTTTTCTAAAACGGCATTGTGTTTTACAAAAACATCTTTAAAAAATACTTCTACTGCATGACCGAAAATAATTGGGTCAGAAACTTTCATCATAGTTGCTTTCATATGTAAAGAAAACAATACATCTTTATTTTTAGCATCTTTAATTTGAGCATCTAAAAATTCTAGAAGTGCTTTTTTGCTCATTACAGTAGCATCAATTATTTCGCCTTTTAATAATGAAATATTTTCTTTTAATACAGAGGTAGTTCCGTTATTGGCAACAAATTCAATATTAACAGCAGTAGCATCTTTAAGCGTAACAGATTTTTCGTTAGACTTAAAATCTCCGTGATCCATTGTTGAAACATGAGTTTTAGAATTTGAAGACCAGGCACCCATAGAATGTGGGTTCTTTTTTGCGTAATTTTTCACTGCTTTTGGAGCTCTTCTATCAGAATTTCCTTCACGCAAAACTGGATTTACTGCCGAGCCTTTAACTTTATCATAGCGCTCTTTAATATTTTTATCCTCAGCAGTTACTACACTTTCCGGGTAATTTGGAATGGCATAACCCAAAGATTGCAATTCTTTTATTGCAGCTTTTAATTGAGGTATCGAAGCCGAAATATTAGGTAATTTAATAATATTAGCCTCTGGTTTCTTGGCTAGTTCACCTAATTCTAAAAGTGCATCGTTAACTTGTTGTTCGGGCTTTAAAAAATCTGGAAATACAGCTAAAATTCTACTGGCTAGTGAAATATCTTTAGTCTCAATTTCAATGTTTGAAGGCTTAACAAATGCTTTAACAATCGGTAAAAATGAATAGGTAGCTAAAGCAGGAGCTTCATCTGTTTTTGTATAAAATATTTTAGATGTATTACTCATAATAAATATGTTTTTTAACTATAATTCTCAATTTTTTAATGAATTATAGGGTTATAATTTTATTTGTTTTTTTAACGCTGCTAATGTACTAAATATTGAGGTAAAATTCGTTTCGAAAACGTTATAAATAAGGGGAGTATTTTGAATTTTATCTAAAAAAAAGTGTTAATTTTAGGAGAATGTGAAAGTTAAAATAACAAAAGCCATAATAATGATTGCTCAATATTATGGCTTTTTGCTGAAACACTTTTTTTAATAAGTTTTAAAAGATAATTTTTAACCGTTTTGCCATTTTTTTACAAAAACCACATAATTAAAAATACCATTTTAAGCAGTTTCATTTTTTACAAATCAACTTCTTACTAATTCTTATTAAACTAGTTGCTTCTTTTAAAATAACTCCTAAAACTTTGTTGTAAATTCCTATTCAGAAAAATACTTGCTTTAAAGTGCTATTTTAAAAAATGTTTTTAAAATCTTGTTTCCATCTATTCATGCTAAATACGTGGTTACATTACTTTTTTAAAGTTAGATTTTAATAACGATGTTCAAGAACATTTTGAATTTCACTTTAAAATAATAATCTAAATTTTAAAAAGTTACACCTTTAGGCTATTAGATTATCTCTTATTGTTTAATTCTATTGTAAATTAAGCGTGTAATTATTAAAAATGCAAATTTATAATTGTTTTAATATCAACAAGATATAAACTTGACTTATTAACATTTGTTAATAAAAAAACCCGTTTCAATTTTGAAACGGGTTTTGTACTTTTTAAAGAAATAAGACTAGCGTCTTTTTTCTGCGATTCTAGCTTTTTTACCAGTTAATCCTCTAAAGTAGAAAATACGTGCTCTACGAACTCTACCGTGTTTGTTAACTTCAATTTTTTGAATTGCAGGTAAATTTATTGGGAAAATACGTTCTACACCAACTGTTCCAGACATTTTTCTAATAGTAAATGTTTCTGAAGCACCAGTACCTCTTCTTTGAATTACGACACCTTTAAAAAACTGTGTACGTGTTTTTTCACCTTCTTTAATTTCGTAGTATACTGTAATTGTATCTCCAGAATTAAATTGAGGGAATTCTTTTCTTGCTACAAATTCGTCTTGTATAAATTTTACTAAAGTTTCCATTTTAAACTTTTTAATAGTTTTTCATAAATCAACATTCACGATTTTCGTCAGAGGTTAATTTTGAGAGTGCAAATTTAATCAAAAATATTAGTCTTCCAACAAATCTGGCCTAATTTTTTTTGTATGTTCGTAAGCTTTTTCATTTCGCCAATCTTCTATCTTAGGGAAATTACCAGACAATAGTACTTCAGGAACCTTAAGTCCTTTATATTCAGAAGGTCGGGTGTAAACAGGAGGCGACAATAAATTGTCTTGAAAAGAGTCGGTTAAAGCAGAAGTTTCATCACCTAAAACTCCAGGAATTAATCTTATTATAGCGTCACATAAAACAGCAGCTCCCAATTCGCCACCACTTAAAACATAATCGCCAATAGAAATTTCTTTTGTAATGAATATATCTCTAACACGTTGATCTACACCTTTATAATGTCCGCATAAAATAATCATATTTTCGTTTAATGACAAGGTGTTTGCAGTTTGTTGGTTTAAAGTTTGTGCATCCGGCGTCATATAAATGATTTCATCATAATCGCGTTCTGCTTTTAATTTTGAAATGCATTTATCTATTGGCTCTATCATTAAAACCATACCAGCACCACCACCAAATTGATAGTCATCAATTTTTCCATAACTATTTAAAGCGTAGGTTCTTAAATCGTGAAAATGGACTTCAACCAAGTCTTTATCGATAGCGCGTTTAATAATTGAATATTCAAACGGACTTTTAATTAATTCTGGGGAAACGGTTATAATATCAATTCGCATGGTGCAAAAGTACTATTTAAGTTTAAATGTTTATTAGTTTTAAAGTTGAAAAGTATTAAAGATGTGAATTCTTATTTTAAAACCGTTATTCTGACTTTTTTCTTTTTAAGTCTGCTGTTGTTTAGCGTATTCACTAATTCACTTAAGTTAGAACTTGACACAGCAACATACGCACAATCTTGTTTTAATTCTATAATTCCTAAGTTTTCTTTTTTAATATTTCCTTGTTTAAAAAATAAACCAGCAATATCTCCTTTGGAAATTTTATCTTTTCTTCCACCTGAAATATGAAGTGTTTTCCAATTACTGTTATTTATTTTTTTTGTGGATTCGATGCTAATTTCTTCATCATTTTTAATAAAAACGGGTAATTCTTCGTGTTGAGATTTTAAAATATAGGCAGTTCCATTGCTATGCATTCTTGCAGTTCTTCCATTTCTATGAATAAATTCATCGGGTCTTGTCGGTAATTCATAATGAATAATAAAATCCATTTCTGGAATATCAATCCCTCTAGCTGCTAAATCCGTTGCAACTAATATTTTATGTGTGCCGTTTCTAAATTTGATCAATGCTCTTTCTCTATCTTGTTGTTCTAAATCGCCTGAAAAACATCCGTGATTTATTTTTTTATCATTTAAAAAATCACTTACATTTTGGATACTATCTTTTAAATTACAAAATATAATTCCGCTGCCATTACCAATATGACCAAGCAATTTTTCTAATGAAGCTAATTTATTTTGTGTTTGAGAAACAACGGTTTTAAGTTTTAAATTTGGTGTTTTTTCACCTAAATAACCCAACCTTTTTGGGTTTTTTAATCCTACAAAAGATGGGATTTTTACTTTTTGAGTAGCTGAAGTCAGTATTTTTTTAGTTACTGAAGTTAATTCTTCAATAATAAATTTCATATCCTCTTCAAAACCAACTTCTAAAGATTTATCAAATTCATCTAAAACTAATGTTTTTATAGCTGTAATTTGGAAAACTTCTCTTTCTATATGATCTGCAATTCTACCTGGGGTTCCAACAAGAATTGCTGGTGGATGTTTTAGCTCTATTCTATCTTTTGACCCCGATCTTCCGCCATAAACGGCAGTTGCTTTATAACCACTTCCAATTTCTCTAATTACTTGCTCAATTTGTATTGCAAGTTCTCTTGATGGTACTAAAATTAATACTTGTATGTTTTTTATAGCTGGATTTAATTCTTCAATTATTGGCAATAAAAAAGCCAATGTTTTTCCTGTTCCAGTTGGAGATAATATAATAGTTTCTGAACTGGTAGAAATAGCTTTATGAGCTGCTTCTTGCATTGGATTTAATTTATCAATTCCTAGTTTAGAAAGAATTTCTTGTTGATTTTTAAAATTTTCTGACATTTGGCAAATATAGTTGTTTAAAGTTGAATGGTTGAAAGTAGCAAAGGTTCAAAATGTTCTAGCGGCTGAGCGGAGTTGAAGCCATTATTTTAAGTAATACAGAAAGTTTCAAAGTTTCAAAGTTTCAAAGTTGTAAAGTTGCAAAAGAGCAAAGGTTCAAAGTTGCAGACCATCAACAATTAACTAACAACTAGAAACTAAATACTAAAAACCACACCTCACCATTCTATCTGCTCCAAACATATCTTTTTTAAGTTCTATGTTTTTAAATCCTTTTGAAGCTAATAATGCAACTGTTTCTTTTCCTAAATATTGATTGATTTCAAAATATAAGTGCCCGTCTTTTGAAAGATGATTTTTAGCTAAATCGGCAATTTTATCATAAAATAACAGTGGGTTGTTATCTTCAACAAACAATGCTACATGTGGTTCGTGTTCTAAAACATTTTGTTGCATTTGCTCTTTTTCTAATACACGCACATACGGCGGATTACTTACAATAATATCGAATTTTTGTGGTAATTCTGGTAAGCTTAAAATATCAGCTTCAATAAAATTAATAGTTACATTATTTAATTCAGCATTTGTCTTAGCGGTTTTTAATGCTTCAGAAGAAATATCTAGCGTATAAATTGTAGCATTTGGTAAATTTTTAGCCAATGTAATTGGAATACAACCGCTTCCAGTTCCAATGTCTAATATATTAAGTTTGGAGTTTGAAGTTTGAAGTTTGGAGTTTTCTAAAATCCAGTTTACTAGTTCTTCGGTTTCTGGTCTTGGAATTAGTACATTCTTATTTACTTTAAATGGTAATCCATAAAATTCAGTTTCACCTATTATATATTGTATAGGAATTTGGTTTTTTAAACCTGTGAGTGCTTTTCTAAGAAATTCTAAATCAGTTTTAGGAATTTCAAAATCAGGTTGTAGAGCGACTTCAATTCTAGATAATTTTAATTTAAATTCACCCAATAAATTAAAAAACGACTGAATTTCGGTTGTTGGATACAGTTCGTTAAGTTTATTAAAAAACTCCTTTTTAAATTGTTGAATTTGCATTATAAATCTTTAAGCATCCATAAATTACATGAATAATGTCCCGTATCTCCCAAACGTTCATTTAAATCTTTAAAACCAACTTTTCGGTACAATTTTCGGGCTTCTTCCATATAAGGAAGGGTTTCTAAGTAGCATTTTTCAAAACCAAAGTTTTTTGCTTGTTGTAGACAAATATCCATCATTTTACTCCCTAAACCAATACCACGTGCTTCTGGCATAAAATACATTTTTTGTAATTCGCAGATATTTCCTTCATAATTATCGAGCTTTTTTATACCAGCTCCACCAAATATTTTACCATCTTTTTCTATAACAAAATATACCGAATTTTTATCTGTATATGCTTCAGAAAGTGTATCTAAAATTGTATCTGCATAAGCAGTTCCAACTTTTGGCACTCCGTATTCAATTAAAACACTTCTGATTGCTTTTGCAATTTTCGGATTGTCTTCAGCAATAATTTCTCTAATTATAAAGTTATTGAGAGTCATTTTATTGTATTATTTTTACGCTGTGAATTTACATGAAAAATATATAAAACGCTGCATTGATTTGGCTAAAAATGGATTGGGAACAACCTATCCAAATCCTATGGTTGGAAGTGTAATTGTGTTAAATAATACCATAATTGGCGAAGGTTGGCATAAAAAAGCAGGTGAACCGCACGCTGAAGTACACGCAATTAATTCGGTTAAAGATAAATCCCTTTTAAAAGATGCTACTATTTATGTGAGTTTAGAACCTTGTTCTCATATTGGGAAAACGCCTCCTTGTGCAAATTTAATTGTCGCGAGCGGAATTAAAAATGTTGTTATGGGAATTGTGGATTCCAACAGCAAGGTAAGTGGGCGAGGCGTACAATATTTAAAAGATAATGGTTGCAATGTAATTGTTGGTGTTTTAGAAGATGAATGCTATAAATTAAACAAACGATTTTTTACATTTCATACTAAAAAAAGGCCTTTTATTGTATTAAAATGGGCAGAAACTAAGGATGGTTTTATAGATAAGTTTAGAGATAAAAATGCTGAAAATGTTCCAAATTGGATTTCAAATGAATATTCTCAACAATTGGTTCATAAAATGAGAGCAGAAGAACAAGCTATTTTTGTGGGTACAAATACGGCTTTAAACGATAATCCGACGTTGAATGTAAGAACTTGGACAGGGAACAACCCAATTCGGATTGTTTTAGACAGGTCTTCAAAAATCCCAAAAGACTATAATTTATTAAGTGATGGTATAAAAACCATTGTTTTTTCTGAAGTAAAACATACCGTAGACTCTTTTGTAAATGTGATTTATGAGCGAATTAATTTTAATAGAAAAGTACCCGAACAAATTTGTGAAATTTTATATTGCTATGAGATTCAATCTGTAATTATTGAAGGAGGAAAACAAACATTACAAAGTTTTATAGATGCAAATTTATGGGATGAAGCATTTGTTTTTGTAGGAAATGTGTTTTTTAAAGAAGGATTAGTTGCACCGGAACTGAATGCGAATCCTGTTGAAACTAGAATTATTATTGATGATACTTTGAAGCTTTATAAAAACTTTTAAATCCGGTTTCCGTCATTCTGAATTTATTTCAGAATCTTATCCAATTGAGTATTAATTGTTATGCGAACCTATATTTTGACACCAATCAATAACAGGCTGCTGAGCGGAGTCGAAGCACATATTGATGAAAATCTAAATTTTAGATTACTTCATTTCAACAATTCAAAAATACCTGCTAAAAATTTTAATTAGCACCAATATTTTAATTCCTATTAAACCTCCATAAAACCAAATAGGTGTTTTTACAGTTTCTTTTAGTTCGTAATAAGCTAATTTTATGGAGTTTGGCATTGTTGTGAGTTCATATTCTTGACTGCAATCTGCACAAACAGATTTTCCATGTTTTCCTCCAGATAAAAAAGGAATATGTAGTAAATGCTTATAAATACCAATTACAGCAACTTGCGTAGAATTTGTGGTATTGCAATTAGGACAAACAACAGTTTTAGCTATTTCTCTTTTTAATTCTGAAGTTTTTTTACCAGCTAAAATCATATAATTAGTTACATTTCCAAACTATGATACACATTCTGAACATCGTCATCTTCTTCTAAACGTTCCAATAATTTTTCAACATCGGCTTGTTGTTCTTCATTTAATTTTACCGTAGTTGTAGGAATTCTTTCAAAGCCAGAAGATAAAATCTCTATATTGTTTTCTTCAAAATAACTTTGAAGTGCGCCAAATTGTTCAAAAGGAGCATAAATAACAATTCCATCTTCATCTTCAAAAACTTCTTCTACATCAAAGTCAATTAATTCTAATTCTAGATCTTCCAATTCAGTCGTTATATTTTCTTTATTTAATGTAAAAGTACAGGTGTGATCAAACATAAAAACTACAGAACCAGAAGTTCCCAAATTTCCATCACATTTATTAAATGCAGCTCTAACATTAGCAACAGTTCTATTGTTATTATCGGTGGCAGTTTCTACTATAACAGCAATACCGTGAGGAGCATAACCCTCAAATAAAACTTCTTTATAATTGCTAGTATCTTTGTCAGCCGCTTTTTTTATGGCCCGTTCAACATTGTCTTTGGGCATATTTGCTGCCTTTGCATTTTGCATTACAGCTCTTAAACGAGAGTTTGTTTCAGGATTTCCGCCACCTTCGTTAATAGCCATTACAATATCTTTCCCAATTCTGGTAAAAGTTTTTGCCATTGCAGACCAACGTTTCATTTTTCTTCCTTTTCTAAGTTCAAAGGCTCTTCCCATAATTTTCTAATATTTTTTGTGATGCAAATGTAAAAATTACAAAGTGTTTTAACAATTTTTTAAACCTGAATTACACCTAAATTAAATTGTTTTTCAATAGGAGCGTGGTTTGCTGCTTCAATTCCCATACTAATCCATTTTCTGGTATCTAACGGATTAATAATACCATCTGTCCATAAGTGTGCCGCGGCATAATAAGGAGAAGTTTGTGCATCGTATTTTTTTTGAATAGATTTTAATATTTCCTGCTCTTTTTCTTTGGTTATTTTTTCGCCTTGTTTTTTTAACGAAGCCGTTTCAATTTGCAATAAAACCTTTGCAGCTTGTGCACCGCCCATAACAGCTAATCTTGCAGAAGGCCAAGCAACAATTAACCGTGGATCGTAGGCTTTACCACACATTGCATAATTTCCAGCACCGTAAGAATTTCCGATAATTATAGTAAATTTTGGAACCACAGAATTACTTACAGCATTCACCATTTTAGCACCATCTTTTATAATGCCACCGTGTTCACTTTTGCTTCCAACCATAAAACCAGTAACATCTTGTAAAAATACCAACGGAATCTTCTTCTGATTACAGTTTGCAATAAAGCGTGTTGCTTTATCTGCTGAATCTGAATAGATTACGCCTCCAAATTGCATTTCTTTTTTACCGTTTTTAACAACTTTTCGCTGATTTGCAACGATACCTATAGCCCATCCATCAATTCTTGCGTAAGCACAAACAATGGTTTTTCCATAATCTTTTTTATATTCTTCAAATTCAGAATTATCAACAATACGTTCAATAATTGCTCTTATTTCATATTGGTCAGTTCTGGTTTTAGGTAAAATGCCAAAAATTTCATCCGGATTTTCAACGGGAAGTTTAGCTTCAATTTTATTAAATCCAGCTTTATCAAAATCGCCAATTTTATCAACAATATTTCTAATTTTATCTAGAGCATCTTTATCGTTAGTAGCTTTATAATCTGTAACACCGCTAATTTCGCAATGTGTAGTTGCACCACCTAAAGTTTCATTATCAATGCTTTCTCCAACAGCAGCTTTTACCAAATAGCTACCAGCTAAAAATATACTTCCTGTTTTATCAACAATCATAGCTTCATCGCTCATAATTGGTAAATACGCACCGCCAGCGACACAACTTCCCATAATTGCAGAAATTTGAGTAATTCCCATACTGCTCATTACAGCATTATTTCTAAAAATTCTTCCAAAGTGTTCTTTATCAGGAAATATTTCATCTTGCATTGGTAAATAAACACCTGCACTATCCACTAAATAAATAATTGGAATTTTATTTTCTATAGATATTTCTTGGGCTCTTAAATTCTTTTTAGCAGTAATAGGAAACCAGGCACCAGCTTTTACAGTTGCATCATTTGCAACAACAATACATTGTTTACCTTTAATATAGCCAATTTTAACCACAACACCGCCAGACGGACAACCACCATGCTCTTTATACATTCCTTCACCAACCAACGCTCCAATTTCTATGTTTTCAGAATCATTGTCAAATAAATAAACGATCCGTTCTCTTGCAGTTAACTTGCCTTTTGCTTTGTGCTTTTCAATTTTTGAATCGCCACCACCTTTATATGCTTTAAGTAATTTCTTTTTTAATTCTGATAATTGAAGTTTATTAAAATCTTCATTTATATTGAAGTCGATGTCCATTTAGATGTAAATTTTTATAGATGCTAAAGTACAAAATGAATGTTTATTTAAAAGCACCAATTATTTAAAATATTTCTTGTTCTTTTATTTAAGAAAAGTTAATTTTAACATTTATTAAATTACAATTTAAAATGAAACTCCAAACTCAATTTAATATTCTAGTCCTTCTCTTTATTTTTTTAAACCTGAATTTAACATTTGCTCAAGAAAGAGAAGTATTACCAAAAGGTTTTTCAGATAAAGAAAAAGCCGAGCTTTTAGTTAAAGGTTTCCAATTTAAAAGTAGCGCAACTGCTGTTGCTCCTACAGGAGCAGTTCGTACAGCTGCAGAATGGGAAGAAGTAGAATATTTAGTATTATCTTGGAATAATAGCTATAACGATATTTTAAGCGAAATTGTAAAAGCAAGTATTGTAGAGTGTAAAGTTATAATTGCATATTACGGTGTTACTGAAAATACAATTAGAACTAAACTTAGAAGTTCTCCATATTCTATGACTACTACAGAGATAGACAACAATGTTATTTTTTTAAGTGCACCTACGGATTCTATTTGGATAAGGGATTTTGCTGGAAATACTGTATATTCTAATGATGTTGGACAATTAGGACTTACAGATTGGAGATATAATAGAAATAGAAATAATGATGATCAAGTACCTTCTGAACATGCAAGTGAATTAGGGATGTCAAGTTATT
>NZ_JBFLKT010000414.1:0-5553 GCF_040883305.1 Lutibacter sp. | reverse complement strand
GTTAATTGATTGAATAGCCTGCTCGATTTCTTTCTCATAAAACTTGGTATGCTTTATGGTAACTTTTTGCTTTTCAAGATTATGAACATCTTCTTTTTTTCTATCAAGCTCAGTTTCCTTATCTTTTAATTCAGTTTCATGTTCACTTTCTAAGGCATTAAAAAGCTTTTCATACTCGCTATTTAAGTCAGAAATGAATTTGACTACTTCTTTTTCTATTTCAACTTTTTGAATATCCTTTTGGTTTACAAAAGCATTTAGCTGATTCTCCTGCTCTTTAATGAGGGCTTCATATTTATTATTGATATCACTAAACTTATTTGTAAGCAGGGTGCGTTCGTTTTTTAAAGACTCGAATTCCAACTTCTTTTCTTCATTAGCAGATACTCGTTTGATAAGCTCTGAAATATTAATGCTCTCGTAAAATTTCTTCTGATTAGCGGCATCTTTTAACTTACCATTTAACTGGCTTACACTCTCATTAATCTTAACTTTACGCTTTTCAAATAATTCCTTTTCGTAGTTGAGTTTTTGCTTCTCTGCATTGAGTAACTTTTCTTTATCTTCTTTTTGTAGGTGAAGTACTGGCTTTTCGGATTCAATTATTTCTAATCTGTATTTAAGAAATCCGGCTAACGAGCTTTGCTCCCTTTTTAAATGCCTGATTGCAGATAGTGTTTGAATAGAATTTTCGGCTTGCTTTTGAACTGAAGGGAAACGAAATCGCTTAATATCATTTAATTCTATTTCAAATCCTTTAAGGTGATGATTATACTGGTCTAAATCAATAGTTATGTGTTCATCTTCCATTGAAGAGATAATGGTTTGTTTTATCTCATTGGCATCCAGTTTTGTATTTAAGAAAACGTTTTGTATCGTTCGATAGATATTTTTATATTGTTTTGCTTCGAGTAAAGCATATTTTTTAAATTCATTTTTGCCAATAAAATTACCGTATAAAATATCGCGGTATTGGTCGTAACTATTCACCATTGACGATACATTGATTCTATTGGCATCCAGTTTTTCTCTTATTGTATCCCAATTGTTGTATACCTCTCCAGTTTCTTTTATAAAATATTCAGCATAATATGGTGTATCAATAAAACGGTAGCATACTCTGTTTTGCGATTTAAATGCAACCACGCAATAGGCACCAGTTTCTCTTGCCACTTCATAAATAATGTACGAATTTGCATAGCTTAAATACCAATCGGCAAAGCTTTTAACAGTAGGACCATTTGGAATGCCTAATTTTCGGGAATCGGCATTATAAAAATAAAGAATGGCACGAAGAATAGTGCTTTTACCTACGCCTTGTGTGCCAATGAAATGAATGTTACCATCCAGTTGAATTTCGGAATAAGGAATAGTGGCACTATTGATAAAGACAATTTTATTCAGGTATCTCATCTTGTACTTCTTCTGACAGGTTAATACTTAATATTAATGTTTCCAGATAACTAAACGAGGCTAATACTTTATAGGAATCAGATATCTCATTTTCAAGTTCCACAAAGCCATCGCTCTTTAACTTTTCAACCAACTTCTTTATTCCATCAAGTTCGTTATCGGTTTGGGTATATTTTTTTAAAGCCCTTAGTTTGCTTTTTAGATTGGCATTTACTTTCAATTCCACTGCAATTGATTGGGGTTCGAACCTAAATCCCGAACCAAAAGAAGAGTTGTAAGTTTTGAAAAAATCAACCATATCAATCCATCGGAATGCTTGTTCCAGTTTGCGGGTAATATCGGCTTTTTGTTCGGGACGGGTAAAGTGATAATATTCAATACCCTGAGTTAATATGTAATTGATTTCTAAAAAGTAGTCCTCTAAAGCATCAAAGTTTTCATCAATAAAGCTGAACAATTTTTGGTCTTGTGACCTTGAACTGTTTGAACAAATAAAACCACCTTTACTAAGTTGTTCGAATACGTCTTTCTTTAAGTTATTTATAGCCATATCTTCTTATTTAGGGTAAATGACTGAAAACTCTGTTCCTTTATAAATCACATATTTATCTGTAAACCGAAAGTCATTTTCATAGAGAGAAATGAGTTGGCAATAGCATGTTACTATTTCTTCAAAGCTTACTTCTTTTGGATAATCATATTGGTTTACAAAATCGAGTAAATGATAGCCAGATGCAGTAAAACTACTTTTCATTTTCTCCAAATCGATAAAAATATCAGTTTCTACCGTATCATTAAAAAATGTTTCATCAATAGCTTTTGCCAGTGGTACTTTTAATTTAACGGTACTTTTAATTTTTTTGCTTAGCGCTTTAATTATTTCATAAGTATCGTCATCCTGTAAAATATCTAACGAAAGTTTTACCGGAAAAACAGGCCTGTTTTCGAACGCCACCGGATTCATTTTGTTAAGTAGCTTAACAATATCCGATTTGCTTTCTAGTTCAAATTGGTCTTTTAAATACTTAACTTGACGAATTTTCTCGATAAGTTTACTTTGGTGTTTTACCTGGTTCAGAAAATCGATGATTTGTTTCTCTGTTTCAATCAGGTTATGGCGTGCTTCTTGCAGCTGCAACCTTAATTCTGTGGTAACGTGGTTTAATTCATCATCTTTGGCTGTTGCAAAAAAAGTAAGTTCGTCTTCCGTTATAAATTGTTCCGTAACTGCTATAAGCTTCTTGATGTCAATTCTGCGTTGGTCGTAATTTTCAAGCTTCTTTATTTTAATCTTATAGTTGGGTTCTGTTTTAAAGGTATTATCGATATTCCGGTTAAGGTCAACAATATTACGTAAACAAATAAACCCCATCTTACGCAGAGAGCCCTTTACTGATTTGAGATATTTATATTTTCGGTGCTCACTATCTTCTGCCAAATAGTAATCAATATTCTCCTTTAACAAGGTGATATGCTCAGTAATAAGAGAGATGTTAATTTCCTCGTTAACATCAAGTATTTGCTCAAAAAATGAAAGCAACTGGTCTTCGATTTCCAGATAACGGCCATTTCGAATAATAATCCCTTTCTCAATTAAGGAATCTACCTTGCTTTCTTCCATCAACTCAATAGCCTGGTCGTAACGGTAATCAAACGATTTTCGTTTGCCAAACATTTCCCCCAGCAAATCTTTTCCTAGAACTAGAGCATTGAGTAACTCTTTTATGGAATGGAAGGTGTACATATTTAGCTTAAGGTTGAAATAAACATATCATTCCTATATTTTAATCGTGCTGGAACGATAAATTTGACTTAATGATTTATTTTTCTCGTTTTTCCAATATTGCCATCCATTTCTACTGCCGCCTAATACAAATGATGCGGCTGCACTCGGTGAACCAAATTTTATATCCTGTGTAGCGACAAAATATTCACCTTCGTCTTTCATATTATTATCACTAATCATTTTATTCCTGCCTAAAATTTGGTCTGGAGACAATGAACTTGTCTTTTTTAATACTTGACTTCCTTTTGATAAAATTATGGATTCATCTTTCGGATTATAAATACCCTTAGCTGAAACATTATCCCTATTAATATAAAATTCAGCTAAAGGAGTTGTAGCTAATGGTTCAGGATTATTGGGTGTTTCTGTAGGATTTGAAGCTTCTGAGGAATCTTTATTTTGTGTAGTTTCACTATTATTCCCATTATACAAGCCCCAAATTTCATTTATCTTGCCAAATAAAGGTTTGAAGTTCTCAAACTCCGCTGGATTGATTAAATTATTAGTAATTTCTGTTAATCGTCCTTTTACTTTTTCTTTTATATCAGTTGATATATCTTCAATAGATTTATTTTCAAATAAATATTCAGATACAATTTCGTTGTAGGCTTGTTGATAATGTTTTGAATCAAATAAATTCTCAATAGTCAAATTTGAATTTTTGTATGTAGATGGTTTGGGATAACAAAAAGAAACAAAACCTTTTTTCACAAGCTTAGCATTCCCGGCAAACTTTACCTGAGTTTTATTACAACAATCTACTCCTTCAGCATCATTATCAAACACCCCAATGAACAATTTATTGTGCTCAATATCACTGGTTCGTAAACCTGTAATTATTTGAGGAATATTAGATGCACCATGCATATTAAACACATCAAAATTTAAGTCAGGGTAATCTTCGCCTAGTACATCGAATGCTTTTTCAATATGCATTTTGTCGTGCTGTCCTTCAACGAACAAAGTGATTGGTTTACCAGAAGTAAGGAAAATATTTTGTTGATGTTTATTCCATATTTCACCGGCTAAATCCTCAATTATTGCTTCTTTCTTTTTATCTACACCACGCCCGGAATCAAGCATGTAAAGATTCTTTCTGCCCAACGATTGAGTAATAGTTGGTGAGTGTGTGGTTATTACAATTTGCCTGTTATCCTTATAAGGTTCAAATGCTTTTACAATTTGTGATTTATTGTTTAAGTGTACATGAGCATCTGGTTCGTCCAAAATGAAAAGACTATCTTCTTGTTCTGCGAACTCAAATGCCGCCTTAACCAGAAGTAATTTCTTTTCACCCTCGCTTAAATCTTCAATGGTTAGGTGTTCGTTGAATTTTATAGTAATATCATCGAGTATTTTACTTGATTTTGGAGTAAAAGCAATGTATAAGTATTTATAAACATCATCGGGGATAAAAGCTTTATTTGCTAAAACTTCTTTTAATTCTTCAAGTGTATATTCCGATTTCCCATCTATTGACCTTATAAAATCCATTACCAAACTGTTACTGTAGTTTTTGTAATTATCTTTTTTAAAGTCAAACTTAATTTTGTCAATTTGATTAATGCCCAAAACTTCTTTGACAAATTTAATGTTATCGGGAGCATCCGATAATGCTAATGTTAACAACGATAAATGCCAATAGTGTTTGTTTAAGTAAAGCATTTGTGGCATTATTTGGGATAGTGCCAAGCCTTGAATTTCAGTCTTGTTTATTTTACTTATAAAATCATCATAAATGGGTTGGTAATATTTTTTCCAAAGTCGGTCTTCTTCGCCACTATATATTGCTACTAACTTTTTGGGTAAGTAGTCATTTATTGAGACTTGAGCCTTGGCATTCAAATAATATAGAATTTTCGATTTCTCTTTCTCAATCCTAATGGTTTGATTATTGGTGTTTTGATATTCAATGGTATAATCGAACCAAACAGACTCTTTAGGATTGTATAAACTTTTAAATATGAAACTCAATGCTTCTAATAGGTTACTTTTGCCACTACCATTTTTACCAATTAGAGCAATAATATCGGAATCATGAACAAGTTTGATTTCTAAGTTTTTATATCCTTCAATTTTCAATTCTTTTATTTTCATGATTCAAATATTTCGTTTTCTAATTCTATGATAGCTAATTCCTTATTTTCAATAGCTTTATTTTTTAATTCCACAATTTCAGCTTTTTTCTTTTGAATCAAACTTGAAATTTCCTTCTGAACATCCAATGGAGGTAGTATTAATGGTGATTGTAAAAATTCTTGTCCATTAATATTTGGTTGTCCTGAAATTCTTTGATTTGATTCAATCCATTTCTTAAATGGATAAGACTTAGTATAATAAAATAAATATTCAGG
>NZ_JBFLKT010000413.1:0-4802 GCF_040883305.1 Lutibacter sp. | reverse complement strand
AACTTAACTAAAGAAAACATTTTAAAAGAAGTTGCTTATTTTGACGATGTACATAACAAAACTTTTGAACGCACCTACGGTTGGGCCTGGTTGTTGAAAGTTTCAGAAACCTTGCAAGATTGGAATACACCAGAAGCGATTAAGTTAAATGAGAATTTAAAACCATTGGTAGATTTAATTGAGAAAAAATATATTGAATTTCTTCCCAAACTAAAGTATCCAATTAGAGTAGGAGAGCATCCGAATACAGCTTTTGGAATGTCTTTTGCCTTAGATTATGCTAAAAAATACTCACCAGAACTGGAAACAATTATTATTGAAAAAGCAACAGCATATTATTTAACTGATAAGGGATGCCCAATAACCTGGGAGCCAGGAGGATTCGATTTTTTATCACCTTGTTTGCAAGAAGCGGCTTTAATGCTAAAAGTACTTCCTGAAAATGAATATATAGCTTGGTTAGATGCTTTTTTACCAGATTTTAGAAATGATCCTGCAGCATATTTAGAAGTTGCAGAAGTTACAGACAGATCTGATGGAAAATTAGCACATTTAGATGGTTTAAACTTTAGTAGAGCCTGGTGTTTATATGAAATTGGAAATGAACTTGGAAATGAAAAAATGATTCAATTAGCAAATAAACACTTTGAGTATAGCTATAAAAAAATGGACTCTGGCGAATATGCCGGAGCCCATTGGTTAGCTTCTTTTGCTTTATATGCTACCTTAAAAAGTAATTAATTATAAATTTCTAACTACTTTTTATATTCTGTAATACGCATTGTATTTGCCATACCTCTCTTTTTCACAGGCATTGAGGTAATGTTAATGGCATAATCACCCTCGTGTAAATAACCTCTTTCAGCGGCTAAATTATTAATATCTTCAATTGTTTGGTCTGTACTTACAAATCTATCATAATAAATTCCTTTAACACCCCAAAGTAAATTTAACATTGCTAAAATTCTTCTGTTTGAAGAGAATACAAGAATGTTAGATTTTGGTCTCCAAGATGAAATATGAAATGCAGTAAAACCAGAATCTGTTAATGTAGTAATAACTTCGGCATCTATAGAATTTGCCATTAAAGCAGCTTGATGACAAATAGTTTTTGAAATAAAACGTTCGTTAATACACTGTACGTAAGTTTCTGGTGTTGAAATTAATGGAGAATTTTCAACACTTTCAATTATTTTACGCATTTGCTTAATAACTTCTAAAGGAAATGCACCAACAGATGTTTCTCCAGATAACATAACAGCATCCGCACCATCCATTATTGAATTTGCAACATCATTAACTTCTGCTCTTGTTGGAACTTGATTATCAATCATAGTTTCCATCATTTGTGTAGCAATAATAACTGGAATATGTGCTTTTTTGGCTTTTAAAACCAAACGTTTTTGAATTAAAGGCACTTTTTCCATTGGTACTTCTACACCTAAATCGCCTCGAGCCACCATTAAAGCATCACAATGTGGTGTTAACCTATCAATATTGGCAACTGCCTCTGGTTTTTCAATTTTTGCAATTATTGGAATTTTATAATCGGTATTTGCTTTAATAATATCGTGAAGTTGTATTAAATCTTCTGGTGTTCTAACAAAAGATAATGCAATCCAATCAACAGCTAAGCCAATTGCGAAAACAACATCTTTTTTGTCTTTTTCAGTAAGTGCTGGTAAGGAGATTTTAGTATTTGGTAAATTAACACCTTTTTTAGATTTTAAAGGACCACCTCTAAGCACCTTAGTAGTAACATTTGATGCGGAATCTGTAGCAATAACTTCAAACAATAATTTACCATCATCTACCAAAATTTGCTCGCCCTTTTGCACATCTTTTGGAAAATTCTGATAGGTCATAAATGCTTTTTGGTTGGTACCTTCGCATTTTTCTGTAGTAAATGTAAAAGTATCACCTTCTTCAAGTTCTACGCCATCTGCCATAATACCAACTCGTAATTTTGGACCTTGCAAATCTGCTAAAACCGCTACGTTAAAGTTGCGTTTTTTATTAATTTCTCTTATGATTTTAACGCGTTCTTCTACATCCGAATAATCTGCATGTGAAAAGTTTATTCTAAACACATTTACACCAGCCTCCATCATGCGTTCTATTATTTCTTTAGTTCCACAAGCGGGACCTAATGTTGCTACAATTTTGGTGCGTTTTCTATTTTCTGCCATTGTTAAAAAATTAGATTATTTTTTGATTTTAATGTGTCGGTTTCTATTTGATATGAAGTTATAATCTGGTTTATTTTATTTAATTTTTCAACTATTTCTAAAATAAATTCTTGAGTACATCCTTCAATTTTTAATAGAAAATCGACTTTCTTTTTTTCTGGTAATAAATAAGAAGTTGTACTATAATTTCCTCCAAATAAACCAGTATTGTATTGTTCGTTAACAACGTGTAAACATTTGTTGTTAATTAAATAGTAATTTAAGTATGTTTTTTCATTCTTATATTCAAATAAAGGGAATTCGACATTAGAATCTTTAAAGTCTAAACTATGTTTATATTTAATAAATTTAGTCTTTAAATATTTATTAATTAAATATGCCAATCTATAATCTTCTTCAGTTGAATGAATCCCAATTAATAAATAATCATCTTCTAAATCAAATGTAAATACTTGCATAAATAGAATGAAAATTGAGTTTGTAAAAGTACTACTGTTTAGTTATAGTAACTAATTATTTTACGAAATCGTATTCGAAAAAAATTAAATTACAAATTAGAGATCTCTTGTTGAAAGGCATAATACGCACGTTTAGCAGCAGTCTCTTCGGCTTTCTTTTTTGAAGTTGCTCTACCTTTAGCTATTATTTTACCATCTAAAAATAGTTTTACACTAAAATGTTTTATAGTATCATTGCCAGAGTCTTCATATACTTCAAAGGCAAAATCGTTTTTAACTTTTTGACACCATTCAATAAATAAGCTTTTATAACTTGTAATTTTTCCTTCTAATTTTGGCACATCTACATATGGAATAATTACTCTTTTAAAAATAAATTTTTTGCAATAGGTATAGCCTCTATCTAAATAAATTGCTCCAATTAAAGCTTCAAAAATATTGCCGTGTATATTTTCTCCAAATTTAGATTTTACTACATTGCTTCGCACGAAACGAAATAAATCTAAATCTTTACCTAGTTCGTTTAAATGTTCTCTGCTTACTATTTTAGAACGCATTTTGGTTAAATAACCTTCATCTCCAGAAGGTACTTCTTGAAACAAATAAGATGCAATTACAGAGCTTAACATAGCATCACCTAAAAACTCTAAGCGTTCATAGTTTAGTGGAAGTCCAGTTTTTTTATCTACTTCTTTTATGGAGCGGTGAATAAATGCTTTTTTATAATACTGTAAGTTTTTAGGATTAAATCCTATTATTTTTTTTAAATCTTTATAAAAAGCCTCATCGTTTTTTGTACGAGTGTCAATAATTTTTCGAATGAAGTTCATTCAGATGTTTTGTTATTCAAATTTTTTAAAGAGTACACAAGCGTTGTGCCCTCCAAAGCCAAATGTGTTACTCATGGCAACTTTTACAGTACGTTTTTGAGGTTTATTAAACGTAAAATTTAATTTACTGTCAATTTGATCATCATCAGTAAAATGATTGATTGTAGGTGGCACTATGCCTTTAGTAATAGCAAGTATTGAAGCAATTGCTTCTACTGCTCCAGCAGCACCTAATAAATGACCAGTCATTGACTTGGTTGAGTTAATGTTAAGTGTATAAGCGTGTTCACCAAATACTTCTACAATTGCCTTAGATTCAGCAATATCACCAAGCGGTGTTGAGGTTCCGTGCATATTTATGGCATCAACATCTTCTGGTTTTAAACCAGCATCTTTTAAGCAGTTCGCCATTACATTATAAGCCCCTAAACCATCTGGATGTGGTGCTGTAATATGATAAGCATCAGCAGACAATCCGCCACCACCAACTTCGGCATAAATTTTTGCGCCTCTAGCCAGGGCATGTTCATATTCTTCAAGTATTAAAGTCCCGGCGCCTTCACCTAAAACAAAACCATCTCTATCTTTATCGAATGGTCTTGAGGCTGTTGTTGGGTCATCATTTCTTGTAGATAGTGCTTGCAGTGCATTAAAACCACCCATACCTGCAATTGTAACTGCTGCTTCTGAACCACCAGAAACCATAACATCTGCATATCCTAAACGAATGTAGTTTAAGGCGTCAATTATTGCATTAGATGATGATGCACAAGCTGAAACTGTTGCAAAGTTAGGACCTCTAAATCCATATTTTATGGAAATTTGTCCAGGTGCAATATCAGCTATCATTTTAGGTATAAAGAACGGATTAAATCTAGGTGTACCATCTCCAGCAGCAAAGTTTAAACATTCATTTTGAAATGTTTCTAAACCACCAATTCCGGCTCCCCAAATAACTCCAACTCTATTTTTATCAATTTTTTCTAAATCTATTTTAGAATCTTCAATGGCTTCATCAGTTGCTACCATAGCATACTGCGTAAATCTATCCATTTTTCGAGCTTCTTTTCTGTCAATAAAATCATTAACTTTAAAGTCCTTTAGCTCACAAGCAAAACGAGTTTTGAACTTGGACGCATCAAAATACGTAATTGGATTGGCACCACTAACTCCGTTAATGAGGCCATTCCAATATTGTTCAACAGTGTTTCCAATTGGTGTTAATGCGCCAAGTCCAGTGACTACAACTCGTTTAATTTCCATATAAAATTACTTTTTCGCGTCTTCTATATAGCTAATTGCTTGACCAACAGTACCGATGTTTT
>NZ_JBFLKT010000412.1:0-4438 GCF_040883305.1 Lutibacter sp. | reverse complement strand
TATTTCTAAATATCATCTTGAATCAACTTCTATTATCGTTAAATTAGTTCCTATTGTTAATATTCTAGACGAAGTTTACTTACACGGTTTAACAGGAAGTTTAGATGTAGATTTTAAGAAAACTCCCAAAGACACTGTTCCAAAAGCTAACTTTTTATATAAATTAAGTGATTTAGATAAAAAATTACCTGGAGATGAATTTGGTTATCAGAAAAATGTAAATGCTGAATCTTTTACAAATCCTGTTTATTTAGCTGGAGGTGGACAAGGTAGTAAATACAATAAACAACTAGAAAATGAAAGAGCATTAAAAAGAAAGCTAGCAAAGATGAAAGAATTCCCTTATCAGCTTAGAAAACGATTGGGTGATGATTTTTTTATAAATAGTTTAAAAATTCCTAAAGAGAAGATTTATTTGTTTATTGATTATTGCGAATCTAAAGATATTTCTGCCAAATATGTCGACAATAGATTATTAGAAATTATTGAGATTTTAAAAGAAGAGAGTAATAGTTACAACAAAATTAAAGATTAAAAATATTTGTGATTGTTTAGAATTTACCTAAATACTAAACAAATTCCAACTGAGAACTCAAAAAGTGAAAGGATTTTGCTTATAAACGATAAAAACATTAGGAACAGATTTTTTTGTGAGTATTTTAAAGATTACTGAATATAAAATTTATAACTTTATTAATAATTATAAAATCAAAAATATTATCCTATTAAAATATTGCAAGAAGAAAGCATTTTAAAAATGAAACTAAATAAAAAACTAAAAACCGTATCACTCCTATTCTTATTTATAAGTATGCATTTATTTGCGCAAAAATCACTTGTAAAAATAGAAGGTATTATAAAATCTGATTCCATTTTTTTAGAAAATATTAATATTCTTAATCTCACCCAAAACTTTGGAGCTTCAAGTAATACTAAAGGCGAATTTACATTATTTGCTAAACTCGGAGATTCTATAATGTTTTCTTCAATAAGTTATACAAACAGAGTTATTAAAATTTCAGAAAAGCATATTAACGAAAAAAAATTACTTATTTTTTTAGAACAAGATTTAAATGAACTTGATGAAGTTTTATTAAACCAAAAAATAAGGTTAGATTTTGGAAATATTGATGTTCAAAAAGGCATGGTTTTAAACAAAACAGATGATAACAAAAAAAAGGGGCCAGATTTACGTAGAATGACCGATCCTTCTTACGGTAATGTTGGAGTGGATTTTGTCTCAATTTTTAAACTAATAACTAAAAATTTAAGATTAAAAAATAAAGAAAAAAAAGCAGTAAAAAAAGAAAATAATCGACTTATAGAAGAATTTCCTGATAAGTTATTTACCCTTTATAAAGCCAATTTTTTTACTGATGCTTTAAAAATTCCAGATGATAAAATCTATTTATTTTTAGAATATTGCCAAGATAATGGCTTAAACAATCATTTAAATAGTAATGAGTTTCAAATTAAAAACTTTTTAATAGTGCAAAGCAGAAAATTCAATCAAATTAAAGAATAGAATTTTTCTCAGACTTTTTTTATGGAATTTTAAAATGCTTTTTGTTTATTAGCCAACTCATATTATACTAATTTCTAGTTATTATCAATTAATAAAACATGATTTTCAAAACAGAAAGACTACTTATTTATTCATTGAAAAAATCTGATTCAAATAACTTTTTTGATATGATGGGAAATCCGAATGTAATGCTTCCGATTCCTCAAAAAACCATGACTAAAACAGAAAGTGATGCTAAACTTATCGAATTAATAACACTCGAAAAATCAACTTCTAATAGAATTTGGGGTCTTGTTGAAAAAGAAAGCAATAATTTTATTGGAATATGTGGATTTTTAAAAAACAATGATGAGGAAAACGAAATTGCTTATAGATTAAGAGAAAAATACTGGAGAAAAGGGTATGGAACAGAAATAACAAAAGGATTAATTACTTTTGGTTTCAAAAATTTAAATTTCGACTTAGTAACTGCTGATGTAAACATTGAAAATATAAAATCAGTTAAAATATTAGACAAATTTTTTATTAGAGATAAAGAATTCTTTAATAAACAAGACAATTGCACAGACAGAAGGTATAAATTAACAAAAGAAAATTGGGTAAAACAAATAACTAAAACAGGGAATATATTCTAACTTCAAAAAATTGGATAATTAAAAAATGAAATTTAAAAACTATATATTTTTAGTACTTTTAGTGCCTCTTCTCGCCTTTTCGGTTCACAAATACTATTTAAGTTTATGTGAAATTGAACACATTAAAGAGAAAGAATCCATTCAAATTATTATCGGTTTTTTTATTGATGATATAGAACTTGCCCTAAATAAAGACCATAATTCAAGTCTTAAAATAGCAACCCCAGAAGAGTTCGAATCTATTGACAAATATTTTGAAAATTATTTAAATGAACATTTAAAATTTTCTGTAAATAATAATCTGGCACCTTATCAATACATTGGAAAAGAATATGATGATGATATTGTCCGTTTTTATTTAGAAATTACAAATGTAAAATTCATAAACAGCCTTGAAATTATCAATACTTGTTTAATCAGAGATTTTGAAGACCAACAAAATATTATTAAAATAAGTGCAAACAAAAAGCACAAAACTTTTTACTTAAATAAAAAAACACATAAAGGTTTGTTAAAATTTTAATAACACTCTAAATTTATTGTTAAAATTGTTAAATTTCAAGTCTTAATTAAATCCTATTTAAGATGAAACAATTATTTGTGTTATTACTTTCCTCGGTGATAATTTCCACTTCGATTTGTGCCCAGGAAAATCAACAAAAAAATGAGCAGCAAGCACATTATAATATAAGTAAATTTAAACAATTACACCAAGAATTACCAACTCCAAACAAGCAACATACAGCTTCTGGAGCACCTGGCTATGAATATACCCAACAGCAAGTTGATTATAAAATGGATATTGTTTTAGACACTGAAAATCACATAATTAACGGTAAGCAAACCATAACATACCATAATAACTCTAAAGATAATTTAGAGTATTTATGGGTGCAACTCGACCAAAATATGCGTGCCGCTGACTCCAAAAGAAATGATAGAAATGGCGGTGGCCCAAGAGTTTCCTATTCTCCATCAAATTTCACAAAAAGTTTTATGGGAAAACCTTTTGATGGCGGTTTTAAAATTAAAACTTTAAAAGATTCTAATGGAAATGATTTAAACTACACAATAAACAATACAATGATGCGAATTGATTTACCAAATCCGCTAGCATCTGGTAAAACATTTGTATTTGACATAAAATGGTGGTATAACATAAATAATTATAGGGAAGATAGAGGAAGATCTGGGTTTGAAATTTTCGAAGACGGAACAGCGGCGTATGCAATTGCACAGTTTTATCCTCGTTTAGCAGTTTACAATAATGTAGAAGGCTGGCAAAATATGCAATTTTGGGGATCGAGTGAATTTGCTCTAGAGTTTGGAAATTTTGATGTTTCAATTACAACTCCAAAAAATTATATCTTAAATGGAACCGGGGTTATTAAAAATCCGAAAGATGTTTTATCAAAAATTCAATACAATAGATATCAACAAGCGCAAACTAACTATAACAATCCAATGTTTATTGTAACATCTGAAGAAGCTATAGCAGCTTCAAAAGAAAAAAGCACTAAAACAAAAACTTGGAAACTATATGCAGAGAATGTCCGTGATTTTGCATTTGCTACTTCTGCCAAATATATGTGGGATGCAATGGCTGTTAAATTAAATGACAAAACAGTTATGGCATATTCTCTTTACCCAGAAGAAGGTAAAACATTATGGCAAGAACATTCTACAAAAGTTGTTGCTAATACATTAGAAGTTTACTCTAAACATACATTCGATTATCCATATCCGCATGCCACATCGGTAAATGTACAAATGGGAATGGAGTATCCTATGATTTCTTTTAACTATGGTAGAACCGATAAAAATGGCAACTATACTTTAAGAGCAAAAAAGGGTTTAATAGGCGTTGTTACGCACGAAGTAGGACATAGTTTTTTTCCAATGATTGTGAATTCAGACGAGCGCCAATGGACTTGGATGGATGAAGGCATCAACTCTTTTGTTGAAATTTTAGCAGAATACAAATACGATTCTATCCTTTTTCCAATGACTAAATATCCAAAAAATATTGTTCGGTATATGAAAGGTGATCAAAGTAGATTAGCTCCAATTATGACCCAAGGAGACAATACTTTTAATTTTGGATCAAACGCATACGCAAAACCTGCAGCTGGGCTTTTTATATTACGTCAAACCATAATGGGACCAGAATTATTTGACCACGCTTTTAAAACCTATGCAACACGTTGGAAATTTAAACACCCTACTCCTGCTGACTTTTTTAGAACTATGGAAGATGCTTCTGCAATGGATTTAGATT
>NZ_JBFLKT010000411.1:0-8238 GCF_040883305.1 Lutibacter sp. | reverse complement strand
ACACTTTTATAAACCGAAGTTTTATAGATGCCTCTTTTTTTAACTTCAGGATTTATTTCACTGTTAATTGCCAGTCTTTCTGGAAAGAAATAGGCATAATTTATGTGCGAAATAGTTTCTGTTGTTACTTTTTTAGTTTCACTATTTGTTACTAATTTTTCGGTATATGTTTTGTATGGAACTTTTAATATTGGGCCGTAAAGTAGGACTTCATTTCCCCATTTTTCATTAATCTCATTCACAACAGATTCTTGTCTATTAGCACGTTCACGAATTAAACTTTCAATAAAAGATAATGGAATTAGTAGCGCAATTATTAAAACACCAATCATTAACATTCTTGCTGTAATAGAGTTTTTAATCCAGTTTCCAAATTTGTTTTGTTGCATATTCATAGTTTCTAATATTAAAAGTACTTTGTATTTCAAAGTAGATGATTAAATTTTTTTAAGTATTTTTTATTAAATTTTCTAAAGCTTCAATATGTTTCTTAAATGCAATAGTTCCTGTTGTATTTGCACTATAGGTTGTATTCGGTTTTCTGCCAATAAATTGTTTGTGAATAGTAATATAATTCATTTTTTCAAGTGCTTTAATGTGGCTAGCTAAATTACCATCTGTTGCGCCTAAAATTTCTTTTAGCGTATTAAAATCAACAGTTTCATTAACAACCAGTGCCGACATAATGCCCAATCTTATTCTATGATCAAACGCCTTATTTATATTTTGTAAAATATTTTTCAACCTTATTTTTTATCGTATTTATTATACATAACCGTACCATATATAATGTGGAATACACCAAAACCTAGTGCCCAAAAATAAAGTCCGTACCCAATATATTGTGTGGCAATCAGTCCTAATAGTATATTTAAAATTCCTAAATACCGAATATCTCCCAACGTATATTTACTGGCATTTAAACAAGCCAAACCATAAAAAATTAATGTACTTGGAGCAATTAAGCCAATTAAATTATTCTGATAGAGTACTAAGCAAAAAACTCCCCCTGTAAATAGTGGAATTACAAAATTTATTAAAAGCCTTTTTGAAGTAGCATCCCATAATTTTTCACCACTTTTTTTAGCTTTCTTAGCGGAAAGTATAAAAGCAGTTAAAACCGAATTAATTAAAACAATTAATGCAATTGTAATAAGTATATATTCTAAATATGAAATAGGAATTAATGACATACCGCTGTATGAATTATTATAATTTCCTAAAATATATATTGCGATTGCTGCTCCAATTAAAGCATAAATACCTGCTAAAATTCCAGACAAGCCACTTAACGATATAAACCGAGACGATTTATTCATTATTGATTTGATTTCTGAAATTTCCTTTAAATAATCTTTCTGCGCCATTTTAAAAGTACTTTGAAATGCAAAGTAAGTAAAAAAAAACCATTTTGCAATAAAAAAAATTAACTTTTCAACAATAAAATGTTATTAACTAATTTAATAAAAGATGAAATAGTTTTAAATATTCGATAATTTTATTTTCTGATAAATCAACCATATTAAAAAAATTTGAAAATGACAGAAGAATTAGTTTTTCCAAAAGTGTATAGTTATAAAGAGGTGTTAGATAGTTGTTTAGCTTATTTTAATAACGATGAGTTAGCAGCAACTACTTGGATGAACAAGTATGCAGTAAAAAATAAGAAAGGCGAATATTTAGAGGCTTCTCCAAGTGAAATGCATAAAAGAATGGCAGTTGAATTTGGAAGAATTGAACAAAAATATTTAGAAACTGAAGTTGCTAAAGAAGGACTTTCTGAATACGGAAAAACACGTAAATTCTTGTCTGTAGATGGAATTTTTGAGTTGTTTAAAGATTTTAAATATATAATTCCGCAAGGAAGTGTAATGTCTTCTCTAGGAAATAACAATGTAATTGCATCACTTTCAAATTGTGTGGTTGTTCCTCCAGTGTACGATTCTTATGGTGGAATTTTTCATACAGATCAACAATTGGCGCAATTATTTAAACGTAGATGTGGAGTAGGTGTAGATTTATCAAATTTAAGACCAAGAGGTGCTCAAGTTTCAAATTCTGCAGGTACAACAACAGGAGCTGTTTCTTTTATGGATCGTTTTTCAAATACTACTAGAGAGGTTGCTCAAAATGGTAGAAGAGGTGCGTTGATGTTAACTATGGATATTGCACATCCGGATATTGAAGAATTTGTGACGATTAAACAAGATTTAACTAAAATTACAGGTGCAAATATTTCATTGAGATTGTCTGATGAATTTATGCTGGCAGTTGTTAAAGATGAAGAATATACATTGCGTTGGCCAATTGATAGTAAAAAGCCAACGTATACAAAAAAAATAAAAGCACAAGAATTATGGAACACCATAATTAAATCTGCACACAATACAGCAGAACCAGGATTAATATTTTGGGATCGTCAACATTATTATTCAACATCTTCAATGTATCCTGGCTTTAAAAATAGCTCAACAAATCCTTGTTCAGAAATTGCAATGCAAGGTGGTGATAGTTGTAGATTAATAGCACTTAATTTATACAGTTTTGTTGATAATCCATTTACAGCAAAAGCTTCATTCGATTTTAAGAAATTCTATAAAGTTACTTATGAATCGCAACGATTAATGGATGATTTGGTTGATTTAGAGCTGGAAGCTGTTGATAAGATCTTCAACAAAATAATGCACGATAAAGAACCAAATGATATTAAGCAAGTAGAAATTGACACTTGGAAATTACTTTATAAAACTGGTAAAAAAGGAAGAAGAACTGGTTTAGGTTTTACAGCCTTGGCAGATTGTATGGCTGCTTTGGGTAAAAAATTCGATACCGACGAAGCAATTGCAGTAGTTGATGAAATTATGAAAACCAAATTTAGAGGTGAGTTTGATAGTAGTATAGACATGGCAATTACCCGTGGTAAATTTGAAGTATTTAGTCCTGAAATTGAAAATTTCTCTGAATTTGTTCAAATGATGGAAACTGAATTTCCTGATGTTTATAAAAGAATGATGGAATACGGAAGACGAAATATTTCAATAAGTACCGTTGCACCAACAGGTAGTTTAAGCATGTTGGCGCAAACATCATCTGGAATTGAACCTGTTTTCTTATTATCGTACAAACGAAGAAGAAAAGTGAATGAAGGAGACGAAAACGCAAAAGTTGCGTATGTAGATGATATGGGTGATGCTTTTGAAGAATTTGAAGTGTACCATAATAAATTAAAACAATGGATGGACGCAACTGGCGAAACGGATATCAGTAAAAGTCCGTATGCTGGTGCAACTGCTCCAGAAATTGATTGGGAAAAACGAGTGGAAATGCAAGCTTTGGTTCAAAAATATACAACGCATTCAATTAGTTCAACCATAAATTTAGCTGCAGATGTTCCTGTAGATTTGGTTGGTAATATTTATATAGAATCTTGGAAAAAAGGCTTAAAAGGAATCACTGTTTATAGAGATGGTTCTAGAAGTGGAATTTTAGTAGCAAGTGATGCTAAAAAAGAAAAGAAAGATGGCGAATGTTATGCAGAAACTATCTTTCCAAAACGTCCTAAAAGAATTAAAGCAAAAGTAGTGCGTTTTCAAAACGATTACGATAAATGGGTAGCTGTTGTTGGTTTAATTAACAATAGACCTTATGAAGTATTTACGGGTAAATTAGAAGATGCATTTTTGCTACCAACTTGGTTAGAAGAAGGTTGGGTTATTAAAAATAAAGATGAAAAAGGAGCTTCTCGTTACGATTTTCAATTTGAAGATAGACAAGGCTATAAAGTTACAATGGAAGGTCTTTCACGTACTTTTGATAAAGAATATTGGAATTATGCTAAATTAATTTCCGGTGTATTACGTCACGGAATGCCAATACCGTATGTAGTTGATTTAATTAACAACTTAAATATGTACGACGAGAATATTAATACCTGGAAAAATGGTATTGCACGTACCTTAAAACAATTTGTTGAAGATGGCACACAAGCAGTTGATAAAAAATGTCCTGAATGTGGTGATCCAGATGGATTAATTTATGAAGAAGGATGTTTAAAATGTAAAAATTGCGGACATACTAAGTGTGGATAAATTTTTAAATTAATGTTAAACAGAAAAAACACCAACAAAATTTTATATATTGTTGGTGTTTTTTTATGAATCCAATAGACCAATATTTTTACAATCAAGAAGAACCTTACCAATCAATTATGCTTTATTTAAGAAGTGTAATACTAAAAATTGTGCCTCAAATTGAAGAAAAGTACAGTTATAAAACACCTTTCTTTTGTATTAACAAAAAACCTGTACTGTATTTAAATGTATTAAAAGGTACTGATTTTGTTGATGTTGCCATTGTTCATGGAATTATTTTAGAAGAAAAATATCCCCAACTTAAAAACTATAACAATAGAAAGCAGGTAAGATCACTTCAAGTAAAATCCTTAGAAAATTTTGATGAATTAATGTTTTCACAACTTTTAAAAGATGCCGTAACTTCTGTTGGAAATAGTAAAAAAGCCTGGTTTGTTTAAGAAACTACCCAATTTTATGGATTATAGGATTAAATGCTTTAGACGAAACTAATATTTTATCTCCAATTATTAATTGCTCACCTTCGCTTTCATCTGCAACAACTTTTACTAAATCTTTCCCAATTCTAACGGTAAGTATAAATAAAAAATCTTGTTTTTCAATTTCAATAATAGTTCCAGTAAATTGAAATTTGGCATTTAATTCTTTATGATTAAATACTTCATTAGGAGTCCCTTGTCGTATGATTTTTCCATGTTCTAATTCAAGAACTTTATCAGACATTCTTAGAATTTCAGAAATATCATGGCTAATTAAAAGCGTTGTTAGTTTATATTCTTTATGAACGGCTAAAATATATTGTTGTAATTTAAATCGGATTTCAGCATCTAAAGCGGAAAGTGGTTCATCGAGCATTAAAATACTAGGTTTTTGAACCAATGCTCTTGCTAATGCAACACGTTGTTTTTGTCCGCCAGAAAGTGTATCTGGTTTTCGGTTTTGTAATTCTCCTAATTCAATAATTTCAATTAAATGGTTTACAATTGTTGCATCTTGTCCTTTATTTAGTGCAAACAATAAATTTTCCTTTACATTCATATTAGGAAAAAGCGCATAATCTTGAAAAACAAAACCTACTTTTCTTTTTTGAGGTTTTAAATTAATTTTAGTTGTTGTATTTAACCAAGTTTCGTCATTTACTACAATTTTCCCAGAATCAGGATATAATAAACCTGCTAATATTCTAAGAATTGTTGTTTTTCCAACACCAGATTTTCCATAAAGTGTTACTAAACTTCCTTTATTTATATTGGTGTTTATATCTAAAAGCATTTCACCCAAAGCAGCTGTTAATTTTTTTTGAATCCTGATTTCAATCATTTTTAAACTGTTTTAAGTAGCCACCATTAATTAAATAAACGGCCAATAAAATACTAAATGTTAAGGCAACTAAAATTAAGGAATAAGTGTTAGCAGCGGCATAATTTAAAGATTCAACTTCATCGTAAATTGCTATGGAGGCAACTTTTGTTTTACCTGGAATATTACCACCAATCATTAAAACAACTCCAAACTCACCAATTGTATGCGCAAAAGCAAGTACAATTCCTGTTAATAATGATGATTTTATATTAGGTAATAATACTTTAAATAATGTAGTTGTTCTAGATTTTCCTAATACGTCAGACATATCTTTTAACGAACTTGATAAGTTTGTAAAACCAGACTGTATTGGATGTACCATAAAAGGTAAACTGTAAATAATGGATGCAATTAATAAACCTTCAAAAGAAAACACAAGTTTTAAACCCAGCCAATTGTTTAGCCAATTTCCGAAAGAATTTGCAGGAGAAAAAGCGATTAGTAAATAAAAACCAATAACAGTTGGAGGCAATACCAATGGCATACTTACAATGGTTTCGCAAATGGGTTTTAATTTAGATTTTGTATATGCCAACCAATAAGCCAACGGAATGGAAATTGCTAACAACAAAACCGTAGTTATAAATGCAAGTTTAAAGGTTAATATTAGTGGTTCCCAATCTATCATTCTGAAATTAGTATTTCGTTTGTTTTCACCATTGCCGTGACAGCTGTTCCCAGTTCTAATTGTAATTGTTTTACTGCATTTGTAGTAATAATAGAACTAATTTTTCCAACGTTGGTTTTTATAGTAAGTTTACTTAATAGTTCTTTAGACTCTAAAACTTCAATAGTTCCTTTAAATTTATTTCGTAAGCTTATTTCATCTGTATTTCCTTTGCCAATAATGACTTCAGTTTCTTTAAAAACGACTGTAATTGTATTTCCAACTTTTAAGTAAGGCGCTGTTTTTGGGGTGTCTATTACAATTGCAGACATATTAATAGTGTCAACTTTAATCCCAATTAAAGTTAGGCTTCCAGACACCGTAAGTTTTTCAATGGTTCCTTTTAAAATATTCATTTATTAGTTGGTTGCATATCCAAATTTATTCAAAATAACTGTTCCTTTTTTCGAAAAGAGGAAGTTATAAAATAATTCTTTTTTTTCTGAAGAACTTGGACTGTTTTTTATAATTACAATGCCTTGTTTAATAGGTGTATAAGTGTTTTCATCTATAGCAACCCAATTTCCTTTACCTTTTACTATTGGAGATAGCACAACAGATTTAGCAGTAAATCCAATTTCGGTAGCTTTGGTAGTAATAAATTGGTTTGTTTGCGCCACACTTTCTCCATAAACTAACTTACTTTTTGTGCGATCAAAAATTTTATAATGATTTAAAACTTCTTCGGTAGCAATTCCATAAGGCGCTGTTTTAGGATTTGCAGAAGCAATATGTTTAATGTTTTTTTGAAGCAATAAATCAACAGAAGGCTTAATACTATCAATCATAGACCATAATATAAGTTTTCCATAGGCATAAATTGTTGGTTCTCTTGTTGTAAAGCCAGTATTGAATAATTCTAATGGATATTTCATATCCGCAGAGACAAAAATATCGTAAGGTGCGCCTTCTTTAATTTGTGCCGTTAATTTACCAGAAGAACTTACAATTATTTCACATTTAAAGCCACTTTCTTGTTCAAATACAGCACTTATTTCTTCCATTGCAAATTGCATATTTGCAGCAGTTGCAATAGTAAGTTTAGGTTCTTTTTGTTGCTTGCATGAAAAACTTATAAATAAAATTGTAAATAGAATAATTATTGTTTTAAAAAAGCTTGATATATTTTTCATAATTATAAATACATAGTGCATTTAGAAGTGCTAATATAATGCTTCTTTTTTTAGATGAGTATCAATTTATTTTCAAAATAAGTTGTTTAAAACAACAACAACAATACTTAAAGTATAAAATATTTAAAAATTAAATAAATTAAAATGATTTTAATCATATATACTTTAGTTCAAATTTTAGAACTTTAAAGTACTTAAAAAATATTATTTATGAAACGTCTTGAGCCAGTATCTAAAATAATGACAAAGGAGCTTGTTACGTTATGTTTGCGTGATGATTTATATAAAGCAGAAAAACTATTTAAAGAACATCATATTCGACACATACCTGTTGTTAAAAATAGACATATTGTTGGTATGTTAAGCCTTAGTGATTTGCAACGCATTAGTTTTTTAGATTCTTATGATGCAAATGAGATTAAAATTGACAATGCTATTTACAATATGTTAAGCATTGAGCAGATAATGGTAAAAAATCCAATAATGGTAACTTCAAATATTACCATAAAATCTGTTGTAGAAATTTTATCTCAAAATGAATTTCACGCATTACCAGTTGTTGATAATGAAATTTTAGTTGGTATTGTTACAACTACAGATATTTTAAGATATTTATTAAAGCAATACGAAATAGAATCTGTTTAACTAGGTGAAACCAAATCTTTTAAGTCTGAAATTGTTTTAGTTGGATCTTCACTTTTAAACACAAAACTCCCAGCCACAAAGGCATCTACACCTGCTTCAGAGAGTTGCTCGATATTTTGGTCAGTTACACCTCCGTCAACTTCTATTAGGGCTTTAGAGCCACTAAATTCTATTAATGCTTTTAATTGTTGTACTTTTTTATAGGTGTTTTCTATAAAACTTTGCCCACCAAATCCAGGATTTACACTCATAATTAATACCAAATCTAAATCTTCTATAATATCTTCTAAAACAGCAATTGGTGTATGTGGATTTAAGGAAACTCCTGCTTTCATTCCTT
>NZ_JBFLKT010000056.1:0-4867 GCF_040883305.1 Lutibacter sp. | reverse complement strand
TAGTTTCAGCAAAAGCCATAGTTAGTTCAGCCAAAGTGGAAGTTACAATGGAACAAGGAACTGCTCCTTTTAATGTACTGGTAAATAATGAAGAAGTGTATCAAACAAGTGCTCCAGTTTTTTCTATTGATGTGAAACATGGAGATGTTGTTCAAGTTAAAACAGCCGTAGATTGTGAGGGTATATTTTCAAAATCTATTGATTTGTTTGAAGATATTATTGCATATCCAAATCCGACGAATGGTTATTTTGAAATTACCTTGCCAATTTCAGAAAAAGAAATAGCTATTGAATTGTTTACAATGCAATCTCAATTAATTTCAGAAAGAATATATCCAGTAATTGCTGGAAAAGTACAATTGAATATTGAAACATATGCAGCTGGAATATATTATGCCATAGTGAATATAGAAAAACCAATTATTTTAAAAATTATAAAACAATAATTCTAAAACTAATTTCCTTTTACAATGGAGGAGGAGCTTCCCCAAAATTATGGGGGAGTTTAAGTTGAATTTTATTCAAACGTATAGCGTTGCTCTTCTGTTGACGATGCTTTTAGTAATTGGTTAAAGATTCTAATAGTATTAAAATTGTTAGTAATTTCTTCAGAAACAGCAATTCCAGAAATACCCGTTTCTAAAATGGCTGTAACATCTTCTGTTGTGATGCCTCCAAAACCAATAATTGGTGTTTCAGTTTTTAAAATATCTGTAATAGCAGTATAACCTTTTAAACCTAAAGCCCGACTTAAATTAGGGTTGTTTACTTTTAATTTAAAAGCACCTAAACTAATATAATCAACATCTTTTATAATTAATGATTCGCAATCTTGTAAGTTATTTGCTGTGCCGCCAATAAGTTGCCATGTGTATAAATGGGCTCGTGCAATAGTTGGGCAAACCGCTGTTTTTTCTAAATGTACACCATCCGCTTTAATAGTTTTTGCTATTTTATAAGAATCGTTCAAAATTAACCTGGTTTGAAAATGAGCTGTTATTTCTCTAACTTCTTCAGCTAACTTTAATAATTTCTTGTCTGACCTGCCTGATGCACAGACAGGAACATTTTTTAATCGTAATTGCACTAATTCTGCTCCAGATGTACAGGCTTTTTGGATGTTTTCCAAATGGTCCTTTGGAGAATTTCCCTGAGATATATAATGTAATTTAGGTATAATCATTTTTTAATTTCTTGTTATTGGTATTTGAAAATTTCTGTATATATAAGCAGAATAGTTAGATTAAACGAGCTGCAAAAATACGAATGATTAATTAGCCAAGTACTAAATATCGTATAGAAATAAAAAACCCCTAGTTTATTTAGCACAATGTAGAATTATAACTATCAAATTGCATAAACTTATACCTGAATAGAAATGTTTATTTTTTTTATAAATGGTTTAACAATAAAAAACTTTTGAGTCTTTAGGCTTATATTCTATTGATTATTGATAGAAATAAAGTTTATGTTTCCTAAAAAAATATCTTATTTTTAGAGTGTCAAAATTAAAGTTATCAATTATCTCTAATGAAAATAATTTCAACAGCTTGCCCTCGGAATTGTTACAGTACTTGTAGCTTTAAAGTGGGCACTGAAAATAATATTGTTAAGTGTATTTTACCACATTCCAAAAACCTTGCAACGCCAGAAGGACCTTGTATAAAAGGATTAGCTTATGTTGAACGTGCAAATTCAAAAGACAGAATTTTATATCCTCTAAAAAAAATTGCTGAAGGTAAATATGAACGCATTAATTGGGAAGAAGCAATTGAAACAATTGCCCATAAATTAAGTTTTTACAAAAATAGTTTTGGACCACATGCGGTGCTGTTTTTTGCTTCAAGCGGAATGTCTGGTTTGTTAAATGGTGTAAGTACATCATTTTGGAAAATGTTTGGTGGTGCCACTACAACGTATGGTAATTTATGTTGGCCAGCGGGATTAGAAGCTACTCGTTTAACTTTAGGCGCAAACAAACACAACGCACCTTGGGATCTTGAAAATGCAAAACTTATTGTTATTTGGGGTAAAAATCCTGCGGAATCCAATATTCAGCAAATGATTCCCATTGAAAAAGCACAACAAAATGGCGCTAAATATGTTGTTATTGATCCAAGACGAACTTCTTCAAGTGACCGAGCGAATGTTTTATTTCAAATAAAATCTGGAACAGATGCTGCTTTAGCTTTAGGTCTTGCAAGAGAAATTATTAAAAATAACTGGATTGATACTGAATTTATAAATAAAAATGTTGTTGGATTTGAGGATTTTAAAAAACACGTAGCATCTTATACTCCTGAAAAAGTAGCTGGTATTTGCCGTATTTCAACTTCTTCAATATTGGAATTAGCAAAACTAATTGGAACAACAAAACCAATGACACTTATTCCAGGTTATGGAATGCAACGTTATGAAAATGGTGGTCAAACTACACGTTGTTTATTGGCTTTATCTGTAATTACAGGAAATATTGGTAAAAAAGGAGCTTGTTGGCATTATGCGAACCTTCAAAGTTATGTTTTTGATGATTTAAAGGAACCAGAAAATTATTATCCGGGTTGCGAACATCCAAGCTTCCGAAGAAAAATTTCTGTTGCAAAGTTGGGGGAGGATATGTTAAAAATGGTAAACCCTGAAATTAAAATGATTTGGGTGGAAAGAGGAAATCCACTAACACAGAATCCAAACACAAACAACATTAGAAAAGCTTTTAGAAAAGCTGAATTTAGAGTAGTAGTTGATCAATTTATGACGGATACTGCCTTTGAAGCTGATATTATTTTACCTGCAAAAAATATGTTTGAACAGTCTGATATTATTGGTTCTTACTGGAATCCGTATGTGCAGTTAAAACAAAAAGCTTTAGAACCTGCTGGAGAAGTGAAGCCAGAAACTGAGATCTATTATTTATTGGCTCAAAAATTGGGAATGGATAAAGATGAAATTAAAAAGAATATTCCAGAACCGACTGATGAAGGCGTTGAAAAATACTTAAATAAATTTTTAGAACAATTTCCAGAACTAACTTTAGAAAAATTAAAAAAAGGACCGTTACTACCAAATTCCTTTGAAGAAATTCCGTTTTCAGATACTATATTTCCAACTCCATCAGGAAAAATAGAGTTATACAGTGAAGAAGCAAAAAGTAGGTGGGGAGTGAATCCTTTACCAGATTATGTTCCTTTAAATCAGGAAAAAATATTTCCATTACAACTACTTTCTCCTAATTCAAAAAATAGAATTCATTCTCAATTTGGAAATTTAAACATCATCAAACAATTTGAACCTGAAGCCTATTTATTCTTGCATCCTAATGATGCAGAAGAAAGAGGAATTAAAAATTTAGAAATGGTTAAACTATTCAATAATGAAGGAAGTGCTGAAGTTAAAGTGCAATTTGATCTTGGATTAAGAGTAGGAAATGTGGTTCTTACCAATGGCCATTGGGCTGTTGATGGTGCAACACCAAATTTGTTTACAAAAGGAATTGAAACCGATATGGGACACGGAACGGCTTTTCATAACACTTGGGTTCAAATAAAAAAGATCTAAATATGGAAAAGAATGCATTCATATTTAACACCAATAAATGCGTAGGTTGCATGGCTTGTGTAGTTGGTTGTACTATTGAAAACGGAACTGAAACACCTCTTAATTGGCGTGTAGTAAATGGACATAACAATATAAAGCATCCTGATCTTCCTGTATTTCATTTTTCAATGGCTTGTAACCATTGCGATGACGCTCCTTGCATGAAACATTGCCCAGCTCTGGCATATACAAGAGACGAGAAAACAGGAGCAATAATTCATCATGCAAAAGCCTGTATTGGTTGTACTTATTGTACTTGGGCTTGTCCTTATGACGCTCCAAAATATAATGAAACAACAAAAATTATTGAAAAATGTAATTTTTGTGTAGATAGAATTTCAGAAGGAATTAAACCAGCTTGTACAGAGGCTTGTCCTACAGGAGCTTTAGATTTTGGTTTTCAAGAAGTGGTTGATTTAAATAATCATAGTACACCAGGATTTGTAAATGTTGGTATTAAACCTTCAATTCAATTAGTTCCTTTACGTAATGAGCATACAAAACCAGAAATTGTAAATAGTGATGCCGTTGAAATTAATGCTGAACATTTGGAAAGTTACGTACCAAAACCTTTATCAAAAATCCATTTAAAAAAAGAGTGGACTTTGGTGCTTTTTACACTCTCAATTGCAGGTTTAGTAGCTTGGCAGGCTTCAGGAGTTACAAATAGTGTATTCGTTTCGCCTATCACTTTTATTATTATTTCAATTTTCTCAATTGTACTTGCGTCATTTCATGTTGGAAAAAAATTAAGAATGTGGCGCTTTGTTTTAAATATTAAAGGCTCTTGGCTAAGTAGAGAAATAGTTGGCTTTGGTACTTTTTTTTGTTTAGGAATTCTTACGTTATTCATTAAAGATAATATCTTTGAAAATAAAGAGTTATTGCCTTTTATCAATAGTAAAACTTTAGGATATATTACAATAGTATTTGGAGTTTTTACCTTAATCTCAATTGATATGGTGTATAGTTTATTGGTTCGTAAAGATAAATTTAAACTGCATAGCGCTATGGTTTGGCTTACAGGGTTGTTGCTATTTGCCTGGTTTACAAATAACATACTATTAATTGCTTTTATTACATTATTTAAATGTGTTATGTATTTAATGAGAAAACAAGCGCTTTTTAGACAAAAAACAACCTTTTTCCAATTAATTACAGTAATTAGAATACTTTTTTTAGCACTACCTTTGATCGTATTAATTGCTTTTCCAGAAGTTTTAAACTGGAGTTTAGTAGTTCTTGTTTTTTTAGGTGAAATTATAGATAGAAG
>NZ_JBFLKT010000410.1:0-2636 GCF_040883305.1 Lutibacter sp. | reverse complement strand
GTTGAATTCACTATCCCCATCAAAAGTTGAATATGAACTTGACGCATAAGGCGAGAAACTTAATCGAGTTGGAGGTTTAATGTCTTTTATACCAGTAATTTCACCTGAATATTGTGCGATTTCACCAATTTTTTTATCAATATAATTCCAAACATACTGTTCATTTAGGTTATTAATTCTTCTATGAAAGTTAACTCCCCAGGTTTGAATGTTGGTATTTGAAAAACGCAAAGCAGCATAAGGTATTTTAATTTCTACTACCCAACTATCTTTATTTACTTTAACATTGCTATCCCAAACGGCGTTCCAGCTAAAATCTTCACGACCCGAAGAAACTTTTGCATCTCCTTGCGCTCCAGTACTCATTACAGCAAATTCAGTATCGTTTTGTCCATCGTTGTTAGGGTTAATACTAACTAAGAAAAAGTCGACAGTTCCAAATTGGTCTCTTCCACCAAACTGCATTGGAATTTCTTTTGGGTTTGCATCATACATGGTTGCACCAAAATAAATAGCTTCATTATCGTATGCTATTTTTACAGTGGTTTTTTTGTCTTCACGCTCATTTCCGCCATCACCAGGTTCAAACATTACAAAATCCTTTGCTTCTTGGGCTTTTTTCCAAAAAGGTTCATTTAAAATACCGTCAATAGTAGGAGATTTTGTTATTCTAAGTGCAGAAACTGTTTTTTTTGTAGCTTGTGAGTATGAAAAGGAAATAAAAGTTAGACAGAAGACGAATAGAATATTTTTCATTATTAAATAGGATGCATTTTTTGATTATGCTAAAATATTTAACAATCTTTTCAGAAGGTCTTAAATAAATGTTAATAAAGAGTTAATTTTTGAATTAAAAATATCATTTAAAAACTTGAAGCAAATAACCTAAATATCATATTCACATAACCAACATATGAACTGATAAAAAGTGCTGTAATTAAAAAGGACACAATTAAAACAGGAGTATAAAAAATGGATTTTAAAACTAAATTTTTCATGGCCATACGTATTAATAAATTAACAAATTTTTCTATATTAAAATTAATATTAAAAAAGCAAGTTTAGGAATAGTTAGAGCAATTAAATCCCAATGTTTTAAGTGTATTTATACACTAAAAAGGATGTAATCTTGCATTGTGTAAAAGATGTATTTAAGTTGTTTTATTAAATTACTTAGCAACTATTAAAAAAATTAAATTGGATAGTTTTATTTTTTAATAAAGCCATTTTTAAAACTTTTTAGTAATTAAATAAAAAGTTTAAGTTATATTATTACATTTGTTAATATTTTTTAAAACAATATTTCTAATGAATTTACACGAATACCAAGGAAAAGAGTTGTTAAATAGTTTTGGCGTAAGAATACAGCGCGGAATAGTAGCAGATAACCATAAAAAAGCTGTGGAAGCGGCAAAACAATTGGCAACAGAAACTGGCACAGGCTGGTGGGTTGTAAAAGCACAAATTCATGCAGGTGGACGTGGAAAAGGTGGTGGAGTTAAACTTGCTAAAAGTTTAAAAGAGGTTGAAACCATTTCGGAAAGTATTATTGGAATGATGTTAAAAACACCTCAAACTTCTGCTGAAGGAAAAAAAGTACATCAGGTTTTAGTGGCTGAAGATGTTTATTATCCAGGAGCTAACGAACCAGAAGAATACTATATGTCTGTGTTGTTAAACCGAGCAACGGGAAGAAATATGATTATGTATTCTACGGAAGGAGGTATGGATATTGAGGCTGTTGCTGAAAAAACACCACATTTAATTTTTACTGAAGATATAGATCCTCTACTGGGATTATTACCTTTTCAAGCACGTAAAATTGCATTTAACTTAGGGTTATCGGGTGGTGCTTTAAAAGAAATGGTGAAATTTGTTACATCATTATATACAGCTTTTGTAAAGTCAGATTCTTCATTATTTGAAATTAATCCTGTATTAAAAACATCAGATGATAAAATATTAGCGGTGGATTCTAAAGTAACTTTAGATGATAATGCTTTATTCCGTCATAAAGATTTAGCAGCTTTAAGAGATTTACGTGAAGAAAATGAAATTGAAGTTGAAGCAAATGCTGCCGGTTTAAATTATGTAGATTTAGATGGAAATGTAGGTTGTATGGTAAATGGTGCTGGTTTAGCAATGAGTACTATGGATTTAATTAAACAATCTGGAGGTGAACCAGCTAACTTTTTAGATGTTGGTGGAACTGCAGATGCAAAACGTGTTGAAACAGCTTTTAGAATTATTTTAAAAGACCCGAATGTAAAAGCAATTTTGGTTAATATTTTTGGTGGAATTGTGCGTTGCGATAGAGTAGCACAAGGAGTTATAGATGCATACAAAAATATGGGCGATGCTATTAAAGTTCCAATAATTGTAAGATTACAAGGAACCAATGCTATTGAAGCAAAACAATTAATTGATGCTAGTGGTTTAGATGTTATTTCGGCTACTGAATTTCAAGAAGCTGCAGATAAAGTACAAGAAGTTTTAGCTTAAAATTCAACTTATTAGAAAATTTATATTTAAAAAAAACCGGCTATTGTCGGTTTTTTTTTTTTATTATATTTTTAAAAGAACTCCGATTTTTTAAAAATAAAAAGATTATTTGGTGACTTTAAAAAAAAAGTAGC
>NZ_JBFLKT010000055.1:0-7969 GCF_040883305.1 Lutibacter sp. | reverse complement strand
GCATATAAATATGCCACCATCTCATAATACATTAATTAGTGAAATTAGTACTGTTCAAAAAAATACAGTAGTTGTGCTTACCAATGGAAGCGCAGTTACCATGCCTTGGTTAAACAAAGTTTCAGGTGTATTGGAAACTTGGTTAGGAGGACAAGCAGGAGCTGGTGGAATTGCAGATGTGTTATTCGGAAAAGTAAATCCTTCAGGGAAATTAGCAGAAACATTTCCAATGCGTTTAGAAGATACTCCTGCCTTTTTTAACTTTCCAGGAGAACAAGGTGATGTACTTTATGGAGAACGTATTTTTGTTGGATATCGTTACTATGATGAACGAAAAATTGAGCCGTTATTTCCTTTCGGATATGGGTTGTCTTATACTTCATTTGAATACAGCGATTTAAAAGTGTCTTCAAAAAACACTACAGATAAAGAAGGGTTATCAGTAAGTGTTACTATTAAAAATACAGGGAAAGTTACTGGGAAAGAGATTGTTCAAATCTATGTTTCAGATACAAAAAGCACATTACAACGTCCTAAAAAAGAACTAAAGAAATTTGTTAAAATTGAATTAGCACCTGGAGAAGAGAAAGAGGTTTCTTTTAAATTGGAGAGCCGTGATTTTTCTTATTTCGATGCTAAAAGAGATATGTGGATTGCTGAAAGTGGCGAATATGTAATTGCAGCAGCTGCTTCTTCACGTGATATTAGATTGTCTGAAACCATTAGCTTACAATCAACACAACAAGTGCCTTTAATGTTTGATGAATATACGTTCTTTTTAGAATATTGGAACAACAAACAAACACGTAAAATTTTATTGGAATACATGCCAAATTGGATTAGAGGAATTGTAACCGAAGGAGATGAAGCTGAAATAAGAGAATACCAAGGTTTTATGGTTGAACATCCTTTAATTAAATATCCATACATCACGCACGGTGAAATTACGCATGAGCAAGTGAAAGAACTGGTTGAAAAATGTAAAGGACTTACCTATACACCTTAAATAATTTATGAACTAAATAAAAATTAGTACAATGCATAAATTTAAACAAAAAATTGCTATCAGTATTTTAATAATGATAGCTGCCACACTTTATTCATGTAAAACAGTGGTGAAATCGGAAAGTGTTACTGTTTCTGGTCGGCAATTATTGGTAAATGAAACCCCTTATACAATTAAAGGAATTTGTTATCATCCTGTTCCAAAGGGAAGTGATCAACGAAGTTTTGATAATTTGACCGAAGATTTAGCATTAATGGTAGAGGCTGGAATTAATACAATAAGAGTATATGCTCCAATTGATGATGAAGTTGTTTTGGATCAAATTCAGAAGGCAGGCTTAAAAGTGATTATAGGGTTTGGTTATAATCAAGGTGGTAACTATGATATTTTATCAGGTACTTTTATAAATTATGTAAATAAATATAAAAGTCATAGCGCAATTTTAATGTGGGAACTTGGTAACGAGTATAACTACCACCCAGAATGGTTTGATGGCGATTTAAAAAATTGGTATAATGCTATGAATAATGCTGCTCAATTAATCCATGAAAATGACCCAGCGCACCCTGTAACAACAGCTCATGGAGAATTACCTGATGCACTAGCACTTTCTTTAAGTCCGAATATTGATGTTTGGGGATTGAATGTGTACCGATGGGATAATCCTTCAACAATTTTTTCAGAATGGAGTGCTGTTAGTTCAAAACCAATGTATTTATCTGAAGCAGGTGGAGATAGTTATATGACTATTTCAAAAGATGGTTACGAGCAAGGAATCAATGAAAAAGTACAAGCAGATGCGAATAAAAATATTTTAAAAGCTGTTTTTAAAGCGTCTGATATTTGTTTGGGTGTTACATTGTTTTCTTTTACCGATGGATGGTGGAAAGCAGGAAATACAGATTCGCAAGACCCAGGTGGTTGGGCGCCAAATAGTAGTGGTGTACCTTACGATGGCACTCCAAATGAAGAATATTGGGGAATTGTAGATATAGATAGAAATAAGAAAGAAACGTATCAAGTAGTAAAAGAAATTTATAAAAGTGTTTCTGATAAAAAGTAGAAGTATAAGAGATTTAAAATCATAAAAGATGTCGGTTAGAAAAGAAAAAATATTATCGTTAGCGGGAATAAACCACGAAAATAAATCGAAAGAAGAATTACAAAGTTATTTTTCAAAGGCTTTAAATAATGGAATGCATGGATTATGCTTTAGTCCTTATGAAGAAGGTCAGCAACCAGGTGATATTATTACAGAAGAGCAAATAAGAAGAAGAATGGAGATTATTAAGCCGTATACAAAATGGATTCGCTCTTTTTCTTGTACTGATGGAAATGAATTAATTCCAAAAATAGCACATGAATATGGCATTAAAACGTTGGTAGGCGCCTGGTTAGGTAGCGATGATGAAATTAATAAAAAGGAAGTCGCCAATCTTATTAAAATTGCCAAAGAAGGGTATGTTGATATTGCGGCTGTAGGTAATGAAGTTATGTACAGAGGTGACTTAACAGAAGAAGGATTATTGGCTTTTATACATGAAGTAAAAGAGGCTATTCCAGACATTCCTGTAGGATATGTAGATGCTTATTACGAGTTTGAGCATCGTCCAAAAATTACTGAGGCATGTGATGTGGTGCTAGCCAATTGTTATCCTTATTGGGAAGGCTGTGCCTTAGAGTATTCATTATTATATATGAAAGATATGTACCGCAGAGCTATGAATGCTGCAAATGGAAAAAAAGTAATTATCACAGAAACAGGTTGGACAAATAAAGGGCAAGTTTTTCATGGAGCAGAGCCTTCTTTTGAAAACGCTATAAAATATTTTATCAATACCCAACAATGGTCTGAAGCAGAAGATATTGATGTGTTTTATTTTTCATCGTTTGATGAGTCATGGAAAACTGGTGCTGAAGGAGATGTTGGTGCATTTTGGGGTATTTGGGATAAAGATGAGAATCTTAAATATTAAAACAGACTATTAAGTTAATTGAATTATGTAAAAGAACTAGACATAGAGCCAGAAAAAACAATTAAAAATGTAAGTCAAGAATTTTAGCAAATTTAGTATAATGATTTAATGGAATGAAAAAGATGAAATTTTAACTTTTGTTTTTGAAGCTTTTGGCGAGCCACGGAAAGAATCTGATGAAGCACTAGAACCAGAAACGGGGCTTATTTAAAGTAAATAGAACACCTAAATTAGTGATGAATTAGCTTAATTAAATGTAGATATATGAAACGTATTTTATTTGTTTTAGTAGTTTTTACAATTTGTTCAAAGGGTTTTTCACAAGATATTGATTACGAAATAAAACAAAACATTCCTTATTATTCCGATTCAGTTAACCAATCTGATTCATATATAAATGAACGTTGTGTATTAGATATTTATTACCCGAATAATATAACAGGATTTGCAACAATTGTTTGGATTCATGGAGGCGGATTAAAAAGTTTTCAAAAAGAAATTCCTGAAGAATTAAAGAATAAAGGAGTAGCTATTATTGGAATTAATTATCGCTTATATCCAAAAGTAAAAGCGCCAGCTTATATAGAAGATACTGCAGCTGCAGTAGCTTGGGCATTTAAAAACATTCAAGAATTTGGAGGGAGTAAAGATCTAATATTTGTTTCTGGGCATTCAGCTGGTGGTTATTTGGCAAGTATGATTGGCTTGGATAAGAATTGGCTTGTAAGTCATAATATTGATGCTAATAAAATTGCAGGATTAATTCCTTTTAGCGGTCATGCAATTACACATTTTACAGTACGTGAAGAGCGTGGAATTTCTGGATCACAGCCTATTATTGATGAATTAGCACCATTATATCATGTGCGGGCTGATGCACCTCCTTTACTTTTAATTACAGGAGATCGAGAATTAGAATTGTTAGGTAGGTATGAAGAAAATGCCTACTTAATGCGTATGATGAAAATTGTAGGACATACCAAGACTGTTCTTTATGAATTAGATGGTTACGGACATAATATGGCACAACCAGCATTTCCATTATTGTTAAAAGAAGTTAATCGAATTAGTAAAGAAAAAAATAATTAGAAATGAAGCACTATTTAAATATCATTTTAGCAATCTTTTTTATTTCAATAAGTTTTTCTTGCAATGAAAAAACAGTTAAAGTTGTTGAAAAAAAATCAAATAATACACTCAGTTTCGTAAAAACAAAAGGAGCTAAATTGGTTGATGATAATGGAAAAGAACTAATTTTAAGAGGAACTAATTTAGGAAATTGGTTAGTGCCAGAAGGCTACATGTTTAAAATGGAGCAAGTAAATGCCCCTCGAAAAATTGATGAATTATTGTACGAATTGGTTGGGCCAGACAGTTTACAGGTTTTTTGGAAAGGCTTTTTAAATAATTATATCACCCACGATGATATAAAATATTTAAAAAGTATTGGAGTTAATCATTTACGTCTTCCGTTTCATTATAAAATGTTTACTGATGATTTGTATATGGGTGAAAGAAACTCAGGTTTTAAATATTTCGATAGATTAATAGATTGGTGCAGACAAGAACAACTATATGTTTTGTTAGATATGCATTGTGCTCCAGGTGGGCAAACAGGTGATAATATTGATGATAGTTATGGTTATCCATATCTTTTCAAAAGTAAATCGTCTCAAGATTTAATGGTAAAAATCTGGGTTGATATTGCAAATAGATATAAAAATGAACCAGTAATTATAGGATACGATTTAATAAACGAGCCAATTGCACATTATTTTAATGATGAATTAGATTATTTTAATCACCAATTATTTTTGTTGTATAACAGAATTATTAAAGAAATTAGAGTTGTAGATAAGGAGCATACTATATTTTTAAATGGCTCTAATTGGAGTGGAAATTTTGATGTTTTTGAAGAATTAGTTGATGACAATGTTGTGTATGAATTTCATAAATATTGGTTTGAAGTGAATCAGGAAGCAATCCAAACTTATATGGATTTTAGAGATAAACACAACGTCCCAATTTACATTGGAGAAACAGGTGAAAATACTGATGAATGGGTAAATGATTTTAGAATATTGTTAGATAAAAATGAAGTAAACTGGTGTTTTTGGCCGTATAAAAAAATGAATAATTTACGAGGAATTATGAATTTTAATCAGCCAGAAGATTACCATTTAATTACTGAATATGCAAAAAGCGATCGTTCAACGTATGCAATGGTCAGGGAGAATAGACCAGATATTTTAAAAGTTCAAAAAGCATTAAATCAATATTTAGAGAATAGTTTATACAAAAATAACTTTGTAAATAAAGGATATACAAAAGCTTTAAATTTTAAAATAGATTAAATATAAATGAAGAAAATATATCAAATAACATTAATAATCATAATTTTTATGAGTTGTGCTAAAACTGAAAAACCTATTGATTTAAGTCTTAAAGTAAGCAGTTTGCAAACTGAAGAAACTGAAGCTAAAATACAAGAGTTATTAGTGAAAATGACCTTAAAAGAAAAAGCGGGTCAAATGTTAAATATTGGTTTGCCTTCAGTTTTAGAAGGTGAATATTGGAACAAAAGAGATAGCGTTAATTTTGATGCTCAAAAATTTAAAAAATTTATTATTGATTATGCTGTTGGATCAATACATAACACCCCACAATATCCAGCTACTAAAGAAGAGTGGTTTAAAATTGTAAGAGAAATTCAGGATTCGGCAATGCAAAAAACACGCTTAGGAATTCCTGTGTTATATGGAATTGATAATATTCATGGAGCAAATTATGTAAATGGTTCAGTAATGTTTCCACATCAAATTGCTGTGGCTGCAACTTGGAATACAGAACTTTCTAGAATTGGTGCGGAGATAACCTCCTATGAATCTAGAGCGGCCTCACTTCCTTGGAATTTCAATCCAAATGCAGATGTAGCAACAAATCCACTTTGGGGAAGAATTGGAGAAAGCTTTGGTGAAGATCCATATTTAATTTCAGAAATGACAAATGCTTATATTAAAGGATCTCAGGAAAAAGGATTGGAGAATTCAACAAGTTCTGCTGTTTGTATGAAGCATTTTGTAGGATATGGAGCTGGAAAAAACGGAAAAGATAGAGCAAATGCAATAATTCCTGAGAATAGCTTACGTCAATATTTTTTGCCGCCTTTTGAAAAAGCTATACTAAATGGAGCAATGGGAATAATGATTAGTTCAAATGCTGTGAATGGAATTCCTTGCCATTTAAACAACTATTATATTACCGATATTTTAAAAGGCGAAATGGAATTTAAAGGAGTTGTAATCTCAGATTTTAGTGATGTTGAATTTTTAGTGGTAGCGCATCAATCTGCTAAAGATATGCGAGAAGCAACGAAATTAGCAGTTAATGCAGGGATCGATTTACTAATGAATCCATATGATGCGGATGTAGTTGATCTTATTGTAGCATTAGTTGAAGCTGGAGAAATTTCAAAAGAAAGAATTGATGATGCTGTAACACGCATATTACGTTTAAAATTTTACTTAAATCTTTTTGAAATGCCTTATAATAATCCAAAAGAATATCCTGATTTTGGAAGTGAAAAGCATATTGTTGCCAATTATAAAACAGCAAGTGAAGCAATTACCTTATTAAAGAATGAAAACGCAATTTTACCACTTTCTTCAAATAAAAAAGTATTAGTAACTGGTTATTCAGCGAATTCAATAAATATGTTAAATGGAGCTTGGTCAAGATCATTTTTAGGAAGAGACACAACCTATAATGATCGAAGTAAATTAACAATTCTTGATGCTATTAAAAAACAAGTTGGAGCTAATAATGTTGATTTTGTAGAAGGAACAGATTATTTAGAAGATATTAATTCTGATTTGGCTGTTTCAAAAGCAAAAAAAGCAGATTATATTGTTGTTTGTGTTGGAGAAATTCCAGCTTCTGAAAAACCTTCAGATATTAATGAGTTAGAATTGCCAAAAGTTCAACAAGAATTAGTTAAAAAATTAGCGAAGACAGGAAAACCAATTATTTTAATAATGGTGCAAGGCCGTCCTAGAATTATCAGAGAAATTGAACCGTTAGTTGACGGAATTTTAATGGCATATTTACCAGGTCAAGAAGGTGGAAGAGCGATATCCGATGTTATTTTTGGAAACATAAACCCAAGTGGTAAATTACCCTACACATATCCAAAATTTACTGGAAATATATTGCCTTATTATTATAAAAAAGCAGATATACGAGATATAGATTGGGGTTATAATGGTTTTTATCCACAATTTGAATTTGGATTTGGATTGTCTTATACCTCTTTTGAATACTCAAATTTAAAAATTAGTAAAGACACTTTGGCAACATCTGATCAATTTAAAGTTAATGTTACTATTAAAAATTCTGGCAAAAGAGAGGGAAAAGAAATTGTACAGGTTTTTATAAAAGATTTAGTTGCAACAGTTTCTCCAGATGCCAAAAAATTAGTTCGTTTTGTTAAAATAAATTTAAAGGCAGGCAAAACAAAAACGTTGGAATTTAATTTAACGACTAAAGATTTGGAAAGTATCGGAATCAATAATAAATGGATTATTGAAGAAGGTGAATTTGAAATCTTAGTTGGTGGAAATCCTCAGGAATTATTAAAACAAAAAATTTATTTCAAAAATTGAAATAATATAAAATCAAACAATAAAAAAACACCCCTTTTAGGAATTTAATTATGCAAAAAATTAAGACCCAATTTTTAAGAAAATCAGTTCAATTAATTATTCTAATTACTGCATTATTTATAACATCGTGTAATGATGATCCGGCAGTGCAACCAATTATTCAGGGAACAGAAATTGTTGATATATCTTTTTTGAAAGTCAATAATCCAAGTCTTACAAATGATATTTATTTAAATCAAAATGCGACTAGTTTTACCGGAAGAGTTTCGTACAATGCAGATATTAAAAATCTTGTTGCTTCATATATTCATAATGGTGAAGAAGTT
>NZ_JBFLKT010000409.1:0-2692 GCF_040883305.1 Lutibacter sp. | reverse complement strand
AGTAAAAAAACAAAAAGGGACACTTATAAATAAGCATCCCTTTTCTAAAGTACATTCGCCAGCCATAGCTTGTGTACCGTTTTTTACAAGCTATTTAAACTAGCTTTAATCGTTTCAATTTTCGCCAAAGCATCTGCTTCTTTTTGACGTTCTATTTTAATTACTTGTTCTGGTGCGTTACTTACAAAACGCTCGTTACTTAACTTTTTCTGAACAGATTTTAAGAAACCTTCATTGTATTTTAATTCTTCTTCTAACTTTACTTTTTCTGCTTCCACATCAATTGCATCTCCCATTGGAATAAAATACTCATTAGATTTTACTCTAAAACTTAATGCTCCGTCAACTTTTTCAGTTACATAATTAATAGCTGACAAGTTACCCAATTTTTCAATTACAGCATCAAAATCTGTATTTATATTATCATTATTTAAAACTGAAAACTCAATTTCATTTTTAAAAGCAATGTTTTTTTCTTTTCTAATATTTCTAATTCCTGAAATTACTTCAGAAGCAACTTTAAACTCATTAATTAAGCTTTCATTTACTGTTTCCATTTTTGGATATTCAGCAATAATTAATGCTTCTTCTGGAGTTCTATCTGAAATATGTTGCCAAATTTCTTCACTAATAAATGGCATATACGGATGTAACACTTTTAAATTATCCTCTAAAAATGAAATCACTGCTTTTAATGTTACTGCATCAATTGGCTGTTGATAGGCAGGTTTTACCATTTCTAAGAACCATGAAGAAAAATCATCCCAAATTAATTTATAAATGCTCATTAAAGCTTCACTTACTCTGTATTGATTAAAAGAATTTTCTAATTCAATCAATGTTTGTTGAAACTTTGCTTGATACCATTCAATAGCAATTTTTGCCGATTGTGGTTGCTCAATAGTTTCAGAAACTTCCCATCCTTTTATTAACCTGAATGCATTCCATATTTTATTGGAGAAATTTCGCCCTTGCGCACATAAATCTTCATCAAATAATAAATCGTTTCCAGCAGCCGAACACAACAGCATTCCAACACGAACACCATCTGCTCCGTATTTTTCCATCAGTTTTATTGGATCTGGCGAATTACCTAATGATTTAGACATTTTTCTACCTTTACTATCACGCACAATTCCTGTAAAATATACGTTTGAAAAAGGTTTTTCATTTCTAAATTCGTAACCAGCAAAAATCATTCGCGCTACCCAAAAGAAAATAATATCTGGCCCTGTAACTAAATCGTTTGTTGGATAGTAATACTCAATCTCTTCATTATCAGGGTTTCTAATACCATCAAAAACTGAAATTGGCCATAACCAAGATGAAAACCATGTATCCAATGCATCTGGATCTTGCGTTAAATCTTCAATTTTTAGTTGTTGGTTATTCGTTTTTTGTTTTGCTAATTTCAACGCTTGCTCGATAGTTTCAGCAATTACAAAATCTTCTACGCCATCTCCATAAAAATAAGCTGGAATTTGATGTCCCCACCAAAGTTGACGCGAAATATTCCAATCTCTAATATTTTCTAACCAATGACGGTACGTACTATTATAATGTTTTGGGAAAAACTTAATTTCCTCATCTTCTAACACTGCTTTTAAAGCTGGTTTAACAATAGTTTCCATTTTTAAAAACCACTGTGCAGAAATTTTTGGTTCAATAACTTCTTTTGTTCTTTCAGAAGTTCCTACTTTATGTAAATGCTGTTCTATTTTCACCAAACAACCTAACGCTTCTAATTCTTTGGTGATTTCTTTTCTAACTACAAATCTGTCTTTTCCTTCATAATGCAACCCGAAAGAGTTTAAAGTAGCGTCATCATTAAAAATATCAATAACTTCTAGGTTGTGTTTCTCACCTAAAACTTTATCATTTTGATCGTGCGCTGGTGTCACTTTTAAACAACCAGTTCCAAATTCAATATCCACATATTCATCTTCAATAATAGGAATTACTCTATTTACAATTGGAACAATGGCTTTTTTTCCTTTTAAATGTGAAAAACGTGGATCGTTTGGATTGATACAAATAGCTGAATCTCCTAAAATAGTTTCTGGTCGTGTTGTTGCTATTGTAAGCACATCATTAGTGCCTTCAATTTTATAATTTAAATAGTAAAGATTTCCTTGTTTTTCTTCAAAAATAACTTCTTCATCAGATAAAGTTGTTTTTGCAGAAGGATCCCAGTTTACCATTCTATAACCTCTATAGATAAGCCCTTTGTTATATAAATCGATAAAAACTTTGGTTACAGCCTCGCTTAATTCTGCATCCATTGTAAACTTTGTACGTTTCCAATCGCAAGAAGCGCCTAATTTTTTAAGTTGTTCTAAAATAATACCACCATGCTCATCTGTCCAATCCCAAGCGTGTTTTAAAAATTCATCACGCGTTAAATCGCTCTTATTAATTCCTTGTTCTTTTAATTTAGCAACCACTTTTGCTTCTGTAGCAATAGAAGCGTGATCTGTACCAGGCACCCAACAAGCATTTTTTCCTTTTAACCGTGCTCTTCTAATTAAAACATCTTGTATAGTGTTATTCAACATATGCCCCATATGCAAAACCCCAGTAACATTTGGAGGTGGGATTACAATAGTATATGGTTCTTTTTCGTTTGGTGTTGAATAAAAATAGTTGTTACTCATCCAGTAATCATACCACTTACCCTCTACATCTTTAGGGT
>NZ_JBFLKT010000408.1:0-2815 GCF_040883305.1 Lutibacter sp. | reverse complement strand
GAGCTCTAGAAAAAAGAAATTGGATGTTTACCTCTTGGACTAAATAATACTAGTGGTTTCTTATACACTACATAACCTAAAAAACCTCAGATCAAAAATTGATTTGAGGTTTTTCATTTATTTATTTTAACCCAGTGTTAAAATTATTCATATCGCAATCGTTTTAGTAGTTTTAAGAGCAATTTAATACCTAATTATAAGGTGCTTACCGTGAATACTTCGTATATTTGACCTTCAAAATTAAATAGATTTTAGAATGAATAAAAAAGTAATTTTAATGATTTTAGATGGTTGGGGAATTACACAAGACCCTAAAGTTTCTGCTATTTTTAACGCAAAAACTTCCTATATAGATAATTTATACAACTTATACCCTAATGCTAGTTTACGTACTGATGGTGAACATGTTGGATTACCTGAAGGGCAAATGGGAAATAGCGAAGTTGGACATATGAATTTAGGTGCTGGTAGAATTGTTTACCAAAACTTAGTTCGCATAAACATGGCTGTTAAAGATAAAACTTTAGGACAAGAAAAAGTTTTATTAGATGCGCTAACATACGCAAAAGAAAACAATAAAAACATACATTTATTAGGATTGGTTTCTAATGGAGGTATTCACTCGCATATAGATCATTTAAAAGGGTTATTAGATGTTGCCGCTGAAAATAATGCTGAAAATGTATTTTTACACGCATTTACAGATGGTAGAGATTGTGATCCAAAATCGGGTAAATTTTTTATAAATGACATTCAAGAACATATGGCAAAAACAACAGGAGAATTGGCAACAATTACCGGTCGTTATTTTGCAATGGACAGAGATAAACGCTGGGAACGTGTAAAAATAGCGTACGATGCTTTAGTAAATGCAACTGGTGAAAAAAGTACCGATGCCATAAAAAGTATTGAAGCAACCTATGCGGATAATGTAACCGATGAATTTATCAAACCTATTATTATGACAAATGAAAATGGCACACCAAAAGCACAAATAAAGGCTGATGATGTAGTTATTTTCTTTAATTATAGAACTGATAGAGGGCGTGAGTTAACTGAAGTTTTAACGCAAAAAGATTTTCCAGAATTTGGAATGAAAACCTTACCGTTACATTATGTTACAATGACAAACTACGATGAAACTTTTAAAAACATCAATGTTATTTACAATACCGATAATTTAGAAGATACTTTAGGTGAAGTTTTAGAAAAAGCGAATAAAAAACAAATTAGAATTGCTGAAACTGAAAAATATCCGCACGTTACTTTCTTCTTTTCAGGAGGAAGAGAGCAAGAATTTAAAGGTGAAAAACGTTTATTATGTCCATCACCAAAAGTTGCCACCTACGATTTAAAACCAGAAATGAGCGCTTTCGAAATTAAAGACGCTATTATTCCTGAACTTAAAAAAGGTGAAGTAGATTTTGTATGTTTAAATTTTGCAAATGGCGATATGGTTGGACACACTGGTGATATGGATGCTGCTATAAAAGCTTGTGAAGCTGTTGACCAATGTGTTGAAGATGTTATTACATCGGCTAACGAAAACAATTATACTACCATTGTAATTGCAGATCACGGTAACTGTGAAACTATGAAAAACCCAGATGGTTCCCCAAATACAGCTCATACAACAAATCCAGTCCCTTTTATTATTGTCGATAATGATATAAAAAACATTAAAGATGGTGTTTTAGGTGATATTGCACCAACAATTTTAAAATTAATGGGTATTGAACAACCAAAAGCAATGACAAGACATTCATTAGTTTAATGTATTGCAAAAAACATTAAATTAAATATTTTAAAATGAGAACTTATGTAAGCATATTGTTCTCATTTTTTTTGTTTAATTTTCAGAAAAAATAAACGATCAATGAAAAAACTAGCGTTAATTATTTGTGTATTCGTATTAAACCTTAGTTGCGGTAGTCAACAAAATGCAACAACATCGATAACTCCAAATCCGCCTGCGGTTCCAGAAACACCTGCACCAGCACCAACTATAGATGCAAGTGGAAATTTAGTTGGTATAACCGCTAAAAGTAATTTTTTAGAAGCTCCTTTTAATGATTGGTTTAACTTTAATTATGAAAACTATGAATTAAATACTGAAACCATTGCAACCTTAAAACCATTGCTAAAAAATATAACTATTAAAGCTTTTATGGGAACTTGGTGTGGAGACAGTCAAGAGCAAACACCCATTTTTTATAAAATTTTAGATACCACAGATTTTAAGTATCAAAATTTAGAAATGGTAGCGGTAGATCGCACTAAAAAAACACCCGATAATTTACAAGAAGGTTTAAATATTATTAGAGTTCCTACTTTTATTTTTTACAAAAATGGAGCAGAAATTGGTCGTTTTGTTGAATATCCAAGAGAAAGTGTAGAGGAAGATATACTGAAAATTGTTAGTGGTGAGGCCTACAAACATTCTTACGAAGATTAGGATTTTTTATTGTTTTTAATTAAGACATTGGCTTTAAAAAAGCAAAATGTTTGTATGTAAACTTTCTAATAGGATTGGCGTAACACAAACAAATTTATTTAGAAAGTTTTTTCGCATAATAGAGAATAAGAAAGTTCTTAGCTACAAACTTAATATGTAAAATTCGGTTAAAATTCTTAATTTTCTTGTTCTATGCTGTCCAATATCAAAAGTTGATCAATTACCTCGTTCGTAATGTTTTCTCCCCCTCCGCTATATATGGCGGCTGATTCATCAAAGACATAGCTTAATCGTTTGCGTGCTGCAACAATGTCGACAGCTCTTTTAATCCTGTCTTGAAGAGGTGTATTTAATTCATTG